>NC_008014.1 GCF_000055945.1 Lawsonia intracellularis PHE/MN1-00 | reverse complement strand
AGAAAACAATATAACTAAGATATGTTAGTTATATTATTTCATTCTTCTTTAAAACATAGTTAACCTAGTGCTCAATGGGATAAAGATATGAGTCGTGTTTCACTTATACATGGTATAGATTACAATTTACCGCTATCTTTTTTAAGTAATATTTCATTCAATATACGAAAACGTATATTTAAACGGCTAAAAAGTTATATTGATTTCTCATCACTAGAACATGTTCTTGATATAGGAGTTACATCTTATAAAGATAATGCTGAATCAAACTTTTTTGAAAAATTATTTCCTTATCCTGAAAAAATTGTTGCACTTTCTAAACAAAACGCCTCTTGGTTAGAGAAAGAATACAGTGGTCTTAAATTTGTCTATGGCGATGGCTGTAAACTTCCTTTTAATGATAATACATTTGATCTTGTCTTTTCTTCAGCAGTAATTGAACATACAGGCTGTACTTCACAACAACAATCTTTTATCAACGAGTGTTACAGAGTTGCAAAAAAATATGTTTTTCTTACAACGCCAAATCGCTGGCATCCTTTAGAATTTCATTCCCTACTTCCTTTAATCCACTGGCTTCCTAAACCTCTTCATAGGAAATTACTTAACCTTTTAGGATATAAAGAACTTTCTCAAGAACAACACCTTAATCTTCTTTCAACAAAAGAGTTAAAAAATCTCTGTAACCAACTACAGCATATATATATATACAAATCATGTAAAATTCTTAGGCTTTCCTTCTAATATTCTTCTATATCTTGAAAAAAATCATACTTGTTAAAAGCAGTCTATAAATAATTATTTTATTTTTTAATTATAAGTTGTAGTTATAAACCCATATTAATATCATTTAAATAGTAACCACTCTGTATTCTAATTAATCTTATATTGTCATCCATGTTTATTAATTAGAATATAATAATAGGTTGTATACCTTCTAGTACGTAGAATGCTCTCTCTAATAATAGAACAATCTCTGATTTTACTCGATAAAAAAACATCCCTGACTATCAGGGATGTTTCAAACAGAAGATATAAACTATATCAGATTACATTTGTTAATCTATCCTAAAATGACTAAAAATAAACTTTTACATGGAGAGTTAATTATAAATATAATTTCTATGTCCAACAGCAACTATAAGAATTGTATTATTTTCCTTACAAATATGACATAGTATTCTATACTTTCCTATACGAAAACGAAAAAGGTCCTGATGTGTTCCAACTAAAGCTTTACCTAATTTCTGTGGTTCCGGAGTATTAATAATACGTAGATGTAAAAACTGAAGTATACGCTTTTGGATCTCTGAATCTAACTTCCTAAGCTGTTTTGCTGCATGAGGTATAAAATTAATCTGCCAAGGCAAGCTTTCTCTCTACTTCGCTTAAAGGAATAGGAGAGTCTCCACTTGTCAAAAAAGCATCATATGCTTGTTGTGCTTCATAAGCATCAAGATAATCCTCTCTAATCTTTGCTAATCTCTGTTTAAGCTTTTTAAGCAATGTATAATTATCAGTCTGTCTTGTAACCGCCGAAAGCTCTGTTAAGTGAGCTTCAAGATCACTACGCAGCTGTTCAATAGTAAGCGTATACATAAAACCTCTCTAAAAATATAAGACCCAACAATATAGCAATACACTTTGTTACATATATAACCACATAATTATTTTTTGACAACCCAACGCCTATCATGACTATAAAAAAGATCCTCTATCCCTAGATTAGCTCTGCACAATAGCAAGGTATACTTTATGCATTATTCAATCATTAAGTTTATCATAAAGCCTTTTCTCATTCAACATCTGACGAAACTTATGTTATAAAAATATTTTTTACATTAAAAAAACATATTTTTACTATATATTAAAATAATATATAAATTTTAACTATATACTATCTTTATTACAAATTTTTTTACTATTACAAAAAATATAAAAATTATTATGTAATATATAAATAATATTTTTTATTAAAAAAATATTTAATAAATATTAAAAGTATATATCTATACATATAAAATTTTAATTATATGTTTTATAAATGTATTGATTTAAAATTTTTATACAAGTATAAAACTATTCATGACCAAAAAACTATAGTTCTCATACAACCATAATAGATGGGGGCGTACAATGAAGCTTGGTTATAAGATAAGTGCTGGTTTTGCCATTGGAATGATCATGGTAGTTTTGATGGGGATCTATGTTTCTCAAGAACTAGGACCTTCTAGCAAGACTATGGAAGTTATAGATAAAGAAACATCACAGATAATTGAAATTGCTTCCAATATGCTCACACGTTATCAAGAAGCTATTTATTATATGCGAGGATTTTATGCTTCTAGAAAGCAAGAAGACTATGATCGCTGTATAAAAGAACTTAACAAAGCTAGAGAATATCTCAGCCAAGCCAAAAAATTTGCTTCTACGTCTACCTCAAATCAATACCTTGAAAAAGATATCAATGAAATAGGAAAAATCTTTACAGATTATGATGTTGCAGTAAAAAATCTGTATAGTAAATCTATGGACTTTAATGAAGAATCCTCTAAAGGTACCAATGTTATCCACAATGTCTTCCAGCAATATAGTCAAATTGTATCAATAATGAACAAGCAATACGCTAATGATGACAATGCACTGTTATACTATTCAGAGCTAGGAACTTTAATGATGCAACTCTATCTCCTTCGAGGCGACTATTCTAGTGCGTTGAGGGAACAAGATATTGATAATTTGAAAAAAAGTACTCAAGGTATTGATGAGCTTATGAATAAGCTATCTATATTTAAAAATCGCTTTAGAGCAGAAGATATGCGTAATGGACTTCAAACATTAATCAGGTCTATAGGAGTATATAATCAACTCCTAAAAAACCTTGTTTCTATGACTGAACAAAGCAAAGTAGATTTAGATTATCGCCGTCAACTTGCTGATGCCTTAGGTGAAAAACTAATGAAGTTAACAAATGACAATCTCTCAAAAATTCAAACAGAAGCTACATATGTTAACACACGCCTCCAACGTGCAAATGGACTTATTTTTATTATTACTGGAATACTTCTTCTTATCACAATCGTTGTGTCATTCATTGTCACAAGGAGTATAACTAAACCTGTTACCCAAACAACACTATTTGCTCAAAATGTTGCAGCAGGACATCTTGATCAACATCTAAAGATCACCTCAACCGACGAAATAGGACAACTTGGTATAGCATTAAATACAATGGTTGACTCTCTTAAAGCAAAAATTCTTGAAGCTACACAACAAAGTGAAGCTGCAAAACGTAAAGAAGAAGAAGCAAGAGTAGCCACTGCTAAAGCAGAAGAAGCCCTTAAAAGAGCAGAACAAGGTAGACACGAAGGGATGGTTACAGCAGCAGGGCGTCTTGAAGATATTGCTAATGTCATTTCTTCAGCTTCTACAGAGCTTTCTGCACAAATTGAAGAATCTGGACGTGGTGCTAATGAGCAAGCAGCTCGAGTTAAAGAAACAGCAACCTCTATGGAAGAAATGAGTACAACAGTTGTAGAAGTTGCTAAAAATGCAAGTGAAACATCTGATATTTCTTCTCAAACACGTCAAAAAGCTATTGATGGTGCTGATATTGTCCGAAAAGTTATTCAAAGTATAGAAACTGTGCATAATCAATCCCGTGAGCTAAAGTCTGATATGGCTGTCTTAGGCGATCATGCACAATCTATTGATCAAATCATGGGTGTTATTTCAGATATTGCTGATCAGACAAACCTACTTGCACTCAATGCTGCCATTGAAGCTGCTCGAGCTGGTGAAGCTGGTCGTGGTTTTGCAGTTGTTGCTGATGAAGTACGTAAACTTGCTGAAAAAACTATGGTATCTACTACTGATGTTGGCAATGCTATTAAAGCTATCCAAGAAAGTGCTACACAGAGTATGTCTCAAGTAGATTCAGCTGTTCAAAATATTGAAATTGCTACAACCCTGGCTTCTCAGTCAGGACTTGCTTTAGATGAAATCGTTCATATGGTAGATGCAACAGCTGACCAAGTCCGTGCTATTGCAACTGCTTCTGAAGAACAGTCAGCTTCTACAGAAGAAATTAATCAATCCATTTCTGAAATTAATCATATTGCTACAGAAACAGCAAGGGCCATGGATGAAGCTTCACAAGCTGTTTCTGACTTAGCAAAACAAGCACAGTCTCTTGCTTCACTTATTCATGAAATGAAAAATCCTATATCTTAATCCTATAATTTACCCATAAAGAAGGATTCTTTTCTCTTAGTTAAAAGAAAAGAATCCTTCTTTACATCTAATACACTATGACAATTTCACCCTGTAGATAGAACACTACTTTTCTACGTAGGATTATATAAATTACTCTTGAAGCATTTATTATATAGTATTCTATAGAACTCTGTAAAATTATTTGTCATTATACTAGGTTAATAACAGCTTAATACCCATCATACCTAAACTTTACATATTCTCTCTCTTCTATGTAACAAATGTAGTGGCTTTACTTTACTACTATGTATCCTATATAAACTAGACATATCTATATGTGGCTCAAAAACCAAAAGATACCGATCTCTAATTATTGATTTATAATTACTTATTACAGTTTACCTATACCAGTCTTAATCACTAAAAACTGACAAAAATACTATATTAATTATACAGATGCAAAGGCTCCAATTTACTCTAGAGTAATTATTACTACTAACAACTAGTTAATAAAAAAGGAAGCTTACAGCTTCCTTTTTTATATATAGAAACATATCTACTATTATTGTGGTACAGGCGTTCCAAGGACTTTTTGACCATTGAACTGACCTGTAAGTGTTCTCAAAAATAACACAATAGAATCTCTATCTGACTTAGGAATATCCATTCCTACAAGATAGATACCCATAATGCGAACAGCCTCATCTAAACTTGTAACAGTACCATCATGAAGATATGGAGCCGTCATCTCAATATTCCTAAGGTTTGGAACCTTAAATCGATGCAAGTCCCTAGGATCATGTGTAAAGGCCATTCTACCATTATCATCAACTCCTTCAACATATCCACGGTCTGCAAAATAGTCTTTCTTAAGATCCATGTATTCAAAGGACTGTCCACCCATTGACTTACCAACATGACATGTTGCACACCTGTATG
This sequence comes from Lawsonia intracellularis PHE/MN1-00, assembly GCF_000055945.1. NCBI lineage: Bacteria > Pseudomonadati > Thermodesulfobacteriota > Desulfovibrionia > Desulfovibrionales > Desulfovibrionaceae > Lawsonia > Lawsonia intracellularis. The sequence goes on along the minus strand of NC_008014.1, from coordinate 189,399 downwards.
CTTTAAAGAGTTTATATCCTCTCAATTCATCTGAGGTTAGTGCTGTATCATCACCTTTAAGCCAACGATCAAATGGGCTATTGGGTGTAATAAATAGTCTCTCATACTCAGCAATAGCGTCTGTAACATTTTTTTCAGTCCACCCATCAGGATAAACTGCCAAAAACTCTTCTGTTAATTTCTTATCATTAGCTAACTTCCCAAGAATCTCATCCCAACTAGTGCTTCCCATTTCTATAGGGTTTAATGGAGGCTGAGAAGCTTGTTCTTGGAGATTTGCTGCACGTCCATCCCAAAACTGACGAGTGTTAAAAATAGCATTATATACAGTTGGAGCATTAACATGTCCTTTTTGCTTATTGATCCCTGTCGCAAACTGCTTGCCATCCGCCATTCCCTCACTTGTTACATGGCAACTAGCACATCTTATTGTATTATCATGGGATAATCGTCTATCATTAAAAAGTTTTTCTCCTAATGCTGCTTTTTGTTTATTATAAGGAATAGTATCTGGAATTGGCTGAATAGGTTCATTAGAGCGTTCTGGAGACGCTAACCCTGTTGCATAATATGTGTTACGATATTTTCTTACCCATTCAAGAATAATTTTTTCATCTTCCTTTGAAACTCTACTTCCCCAGTGGACAGCTGTAAATTTTGCTGGAGGCATTGTATGGTTTTCTATAACCCACTCTAATTTAGCTACAGTTGCTTCATCTATTATACCTTTTTTAGAAGCTTCAATAAAATCTTGATTTAAATCTGATGCTCGCAGACCATCTTTAAAGTCTTTTTCAATAATCTGTTTAATGCCTGGGATTTTAGTATAAAACGGTAACTCTGCATTATATGAATGACAAGATAAACATTTTTCTTCAAGAATACTAACAACCTTGTCCTGTAGTTGTTTAAGCTCCTTTTGTGCTAGTTGTTCTTGAGAGCCATAAGAAAAAGAACTATTAAGTAATCCAAAAAAAGTAATAGATACACAGAGGAAAGCTAACAAGTTAACACTTCTCATAAGAGATACCTCACGGAGCAAAAGTTAATATCCACTATAAAAAGTAGTAAAAAATCATAAGAGAAATAGAAAAGCTGTTTAAAAATAAAAAAACATATAACTCAAAAGGTTATGTTCAAAAAGTTGAAAATTTTCTCTTATCTAAAAGGTACTTTTCTTATATTCTAATTTATATCTGACATTAGATTAGTAGTCAACAATTTAAAAGCATACTATATAAGAGAGCGGCTCCGTAGATAACTACAAGGTAACTATGGACATACGCATACCCATAACTAAAAAAGATACAGATGAGGTAAAACATTCTATATAATATATCTATAATAGAATTTTCCTATTTTAGAATATATCTATAGTATCTTTAACCCCATATATGAAAACCATTAAATAATAAAGTCTGTGCTTGCTATGGTAAGTATAGACTTTATTTTTTTACAATACTTTTTCTAAAAAAAATGTATTCATATTTCTTAATAAGAAATCTTTCATATCAGAGATAAAGAGAAACATTAGATATTTTCTAAAATAAAACTTTACTTATTAAATGTTCAAAAGAATATCTTCTAGAAAAAGGATATAAAAATTTTTAGATACTATTTAATAGATACAAATAATAGTTTATATAATAAAGCTATAAATGATATTAAAAGGAAATTGTATCCATATGAAAAAGTAATGAAAGAATAAGAAAAGAAGAGAATAAAAAAAAGATAAAAATAAGTGGATGAGAAAGAGAGAGAGAGAGTGTGTGTGTGTGTGTGTGATTTAAAAAGGATTTCTTCTCTCACGTCTTACAAGCATTGTAATACATACTAATAACAATATTAAACCAAAAATAAGTTGCATACTAAGATGTACTTCCAAGAAAAAAATACCTAAAAATACAGCCATAAAAGTACATGCAACAGAAAGTGTTGAAGATACAGAAAGTGTAATATTTTTTAACCCCATACCAATCAGAGAAAAAGCAATAACTGTTGTTATAATAGCAAATTGTATTAACGAAAGGAGAACAGTAGAACCTTTTCCTGGCCAGCTAAATGGCTCTATGAAAAAAATAGGGAAGAGTACTATTGCACTAATAGTAAACAAGACAGTCATCACACTTTCAGCACGATGAAAACGGACCAATACTTTACTAGAAACAAGGAATAAAGCATAACCAATACCAGCAATACTTGCAGTAATAATAGCTTCTTTGTTTGTATGCCATCTGCTACTAGTAGCAATTATACAACCAAGACCTATCAAAGCCAAAATTGTATAGATAATCCATTGAAGAGAAACTTTTTCACGATAAAAAAGTTTTGCAGACAGTCCTGATACTAAAAGAACAATGCCAATAGGTATAGATGTGCCAAGGGATATTCCAGCCTTATCTATACCAGCAAAAAATGTCATTTGAAAAGCAATAAGCCCAAGAGCTGCGCAAACTGTTGGTATTATCGGCCAATAACGAGCTGTTGGAAGACCATGAGTAAAAATTCCCCACAAAAGTAATGTTACGGCACCACCTGTTATTCGCATTGCACCAATCAGTAATGGAGAAATATTTTCAGGAACTAAAACCTGAATAGTAGCTATTACTCCAAGGCATAACGATCCTAAGATAAAGTATAACGAGCTTCTAACACGAGTTTCTACCATAAAAATGCCAGTCTTATTTTATCATACATATAATAAAGAATATTGTATCCATATATAATGGCCTCTGTTAAATCTATCACATCTACTTATTGTAATATTGTCATATATTTGTTTAACTAAAGGGAAGTAGATATAATTATATTAAAAAATACACTCTATTTTGGAAACCAATCATGCTTCCTCCAAAAAAAAAGAATAATAGCAAAAAGAGCAGCATATACAGGATAAAGATTTGCAAAAATAAAACTTAATAGTGTATCATTAGTAGGCTTATAGAATTTTTTAAAAATATATTTTTTAAATAAAAAAGAGATAAGATGTATAAGCCCTGCAAAAAGAATAGTAAAAATAAAAAATTCTAGCATAGTATCAATTTTTACTTCATTAGAATATAATCGTGCGATACGAGGACCTATATAATGTAAAGGAATTGTAGCTAATAATGTCGCAGAGAGCATTATTAAAAGATTTCCTTTAACAATAATATTACTTTTAACAGCTATAATACTTAATACTACAAACAAAATTAGTTGTAGAATAAAAAAGTATGTAGTCAATGCTATCATAACACCGCCGTTTTAACCTACCTATGCTATCTCTATGAGAGTATTCTAATATTTTTAACCTACCTAAGACTATACACTAATATAATGTTTATTTACTCCTTATCTGAATCTTATAAATTATAATTAAGACATACTGATTTTCAATAATTTTATAAAGTTATTTATAACTATAGTCCGTTAGAAATACTTCTTAAATATAATTTATCTTACTACCAATAATAACACATATCTAATGCTTTTTGTTAGTAATTATGTTATATATTTCAAAAGTATTATATTTTTGTATATTATAACTACACTAAGCTATTATCCTATTTACCTTAATAACTTTTTTATCTAACACTAATAAATAAAGGAGTGCATATCTTTTCCCCCTTGTATTTTATATAAGTTAAAGAATATCTTTCAAAAAAATAAAAACTTGTGAACACTAGTAGGTTATGCTATGCTTAAATTATCTAGGATAGAGTAAGTGATTATGGTATGAATGGTGGTTATTATGAATACATATATACATTTTCATCCTACTCATCAAAATATAGGCTGTCCCTTATACTATAAAAATTTTTTCAATGCTTTTACTATCATCATTATTACATCTTTAGAAATAGCAACTTACACTCTTAGAAAAATACTTTTCTCTAAACTTGTTAGCACACACACCAACTGCTCTTCACTAATTAAGGTGTTTTTATGAATAAAATAGACAAAAACAACACTGTACCTCAAACAGAAGTAATGGCAACATCTAAGATTATACATCCATCTTCTAACAAATCTCAACGTCATCCACTTGAAAAAAACATCCAACATCAACAAAAAATTTCTATAGAATTCCGCTCATCAACAGGATTACCTCTTGAAGCACCACTTGAGATCTCTTCTATATCATTAGTATACCGAGGAGCTATTCTTTCTGAGTGTCATCTCACAGAAAATCATAATACTGACTTGTTATCCTCTAAAAAAATGCACTGTTTCGATAACAAATTATCTGTAGATATACTTAAATATGGAATGTTATTCACTAATGGCACCATATCTTTTAATGTGCCATATCGACACCTTAATCTTAATGAACTTTCTATTATTATTCACTATCGATCACAAAAACCTGTAAAAGTAGATGTTCTTGTTATACAAAATACTCAGGAATATTACTTTGGAGAACTAGCTGTTTTAAAAATATCTAGTTGGGAAGAGTCTCACCTTGCTTTCAATAAAAATCCTATTCATATTAGCACCTCAAATACACAACCAGAACTTCTGATAGATAATATTTCATGTATTAATGAACATAACGAAAATACATTGTTAATACACACAAATGAAAAATTTTGTTTTGTAATTGACTATACATTAACAAATAAAAATCTCTTTGAACAAATAAAACTTTTCATTCTTCTTAAAGAAAATACAACTGCACATAGTCATACTATTCTTACTCAAGACTTGAAATTTAACCCTTTTTCTCCAATAGGGAAAATAATCACTCCTGTAAACTTCCCTATACTCCCTGGCGAATATACAGTTACACTTCTTTTATCCAAAAAAGGATATTATCAGTCCAAAAAACTACCGTTTGAAAAAGGTATACCTACAACAGAAGGTCTTTACCTTACCTACCTAACATATAACAATATCTCTATTAAAGTAGTTGAACAAAGTCTAGAATATTCATCGCACATGGCATATTCTTTAGAAAATAATGAATGGAGTATCTTTGCTTACAACTAACTACTTACATTATAATAACCAAATATAACAAATGTAATAAAAACTTCTTTTTTAACTATAGACATATTATTAATCTGCTATATTATAATTGATATAACTTTTCTGTTTCTTTGTTCCTTACCTCCCTCTTACATTTTACAATTTTTTTAACTAGTTATAATTTTCTAAACATATTGTATTTATTAATGAAATAGTAATAACTAAAAATAAAAAACAGCTAAAAAATAAAAAAATGCTTTACATTTTAGACAAAAAAGTTCAGAATGATTTTTCTGAAAGAGAAAGTCATATATATGACCTATCTTTCTCCCAGTGAGGTGGGAGTCTAGGGAGTAAATATCCCCTTATCTTTTGTGTGTGACGACGTATAACACTGTTAGGCAGTGCACACCGTGTCCATATAAAAACTGTTCAGTTTTTCAACTGAACTTTATACTGTAGCATCGTCAATGCAGGCCTAATGACTATATGTTATTAGGCCTGTTCATTATTTACATATATATATATACTACATTCCTTCCAATAATAAGATATTACTAATTATTTTATATTTACATCTATACTTTACTAAAAGTAACTTGTTATATTTATAACTATAAATAAACTATAATACATATGTAAATATTAAAATACACCTCATGTTGTAACTATTTTAATTTATATAACCTATTTTAAAAAGGATAAAATTATAAAAAATTGCAGTATATTTTATATAACTTATTTATATTACATACATATAATAATTTTATACAAAAATTAAAGTTATTGACATCTGATATAAAATACTTATAATGTTTTTAAATTAAAGATCATGTAGTGTTATAATATAGCTACTTCTTTAATTTTATATATCTATTATAATATTATATAGATGGATCAATATTTATCATTTGATTAATGAACCATACTATATATCCTTTTTTATATTCTATTCTCCTCTCCAAGGAACTCTCTACCACATTCAAGCATCGACCAAATTTCATAGAGGAATTTTTATATGTCTCTTTGTTTTTCTTTTCTTTTGCTTTCAGCTTCCCTTATGGTAACAAGTTGTTTACTCATTTATATCCCCCCGAGTAAAATCATGTTAATGGGTATCTCTACCTATCTTATGATAATTTCGTTCATCCTTATAGGGGTCATTATTCAAAAATGTCTTAGACCTATTAATAAACTCATACAAGATATAAATAAGTCACTGTCAAAAACAAAAATACCTTCTCTGAATTACTATACGTGTAAAAATGAAATGCATATATTAAAACAAACAACATTTGAACTTATAAAACAATTTCAAAACCTCAAACATGAACTAAGTATCACAAAAGAAACACAAAAACAGCATGAAATAGAATTATCTACTATTATTAGTAGCTCTAAAATTAATGAACAAAAAATGGCTGCTAAAATAACTCACTTAGAAACACTTCCAGATAAAGCTGTTAATGTAACCAAACACGCTCAAGAAATACTATGTAACCTCACAGCCTATCTTTCTAAGTGTACAGAGTCTGTTAAAATGCAAATTGTAAAAAATACTCCATCATCTATATCTATAGAAGATCTATTTACTACTATAAATCAAAATCTCGAATGTACTGTAACAAAAATTCAGAACAGTTATAAAAATTCAGAACAGGATATAAAAAATACAACACATGCTATTAATTCAATAGAACATGTAAATATAAATATCTCCTCTCTACAAAATATCATTATACTCTTACATAAAAGGATTAATGATATACTTTTAAAACTCACATTACTTGATAGAGTAACAAATCAAACAAACCTACTTGCCATCAATTTAGCAGTGGAAGCAGGTAAAATGGGAACTCCAGGAAAAGGTTTTTCTATTATAGCAAATGAAGTGAAAAAATTATCACAACAATCTATGTCTACAATAAAGAAAATTGAACAAACTCTTTATAATATTCAAACACAAACAGAACACATTACTAGTGTTATCAAAAAAATCAATAAATATAATACAACACATGTAAATTATGCTCTAACATCTGGGAAAATCACATTAAATTTTATCACAACTATACAAAATACACTAAAAGAACTTTCATCTCTTTCAGATACCATCAAAGAAATAGCTAAAACACGTGTACCCCTCAACACTACAAATGAAGAACCTGACTCTACTTTGAAAGACTGCGCTCTCTCTAATACTTATACCACACTATGTGAACTCGCAGACGTTTTAAAAGAGCTAGATTCTACCTTACATAATACTTCAAAACATAATGCTTCAAAAAGTGAACCCATTACAAATCATACAGTATTACCAATACCTATAGCTACAAATAATATGCATATAGCTGAATAGAAGAATTTAAAAAATACTTACTACTTTTATATAGGTATACTTAAAAATCCATGTACTCTAAAAACATAGAGTACATGGATTTTTTTACATATAATATATAATAACATACTATTATATTTTTAGTACATAATATATATTTACTACAATATAGTAAATATGTAATATATAGTAGATTACTATAACTAAAATTAGTAGTATATAACATTGTAATAAATCTTTATATATTTTTTATATAATACCCATGCTCTGTTTATCAGAGATTATAGGTATGGTATATTGTACATACCAGACCTAAAACTAACAAGCAAAAGGAGTGTCATTGATGAAGCAACCCATAGTAGGACGTAAAATAAAAATAGCTATCATAGGTTGTGGTCGTATTGCAGGGAATCATATAGATGCAATTAATCATCACAAAGAAGACATTGAGCTTGTTGCTGTATGTGACAGTTATGCCGAAAGTCGTAATAACTATAGTAAAAAATATAATGTTCCTGGCTATGAGAACCTTGAACAACTCTTTGCAAACACAGAATGTGATATTGTAGCTATTTGTACACCAAGCGGATTGCATGCTCACCAGACGATCGTCTCAGCAAATGCAGGGAAACATGTGATGACAGAAAAGCCAATGGCTACTCGATGGAAAGATGGATTACATATGGTTCAAGCATGTGATGAAGCAGGTGTATATCTGTTTGTTATAAAACAAAATAGACTTAACCCAACTCTTCAACTGTTAAAACGTGCTATAGATGAAAACCGTTTTGGACATATAAATATGGTCCATATAAATGTTTTCTGGCAACGTCCCCAAGATTATTACAACTCTGCAAAATGGCGTGGGACATGGGAAATGGACGGTGGAGCACTCATGAATCAAGCAAGCCACTATGTAGATCTATTTGAATGGCTGATTGGTCCTATAGCTGACGTTCAAGCTATGATAGCAACACTAGGACGTAATATTGAAGTAGAAGACTCAGCTGTACTTAATGTCCGATGGCGTAATGGAGCCCTTGGCTCTATGGCTGTATCAATGTTAACATACCCTAAAAATCTTGAAGGAAGCATTACAATCCTTGGAGATACAGGTTCTGTACGCATAGGAGGAGTTGCTGTTAATGAAATACAACTATGGAACTTTGCTGAACCTAAAGAATATGACGACCTCGTTACATCTGTAAGCTATCAAACAAATTCTGTATATGGGTTTGGTCATCCATTGTATTACCAAAATATTATCGATGTCCTTCGTGGCAAGGCTGAACCTGAAACAGATGGACGTGAAGGTCTTAAGTCACTTGAAGTACTCATTGCAGCATACAAATCAGCAAGAGACCGAATAACAGTTTCTCTTCCTCTTGAATATTGATATACACAGTTATCTCTAAAAAGAATGCTATCTCTAATTAGATAACAAAACTATAACAATTTTGATATACAAAATAACTATGAAAGAATGTTCTATTTCAAAATTAACGTATATGTGATCGAATCAAGATACTACTGATATACACAGGCTATAATTATTACCCAATGACGTATCTTGCAAGGGAAATGTACATGGAACATAATCAGTTATTGTCTCTTCATTCAACCTCTTCTAAAGAGAAAACTATCTGTTTAGGACGTCAACAAAACAAAAGCATTTATCCTATTAATCTTTGTATTGCTCAAGAAAAACGGTCATCGACTATAGCCACCTATCTATCAACAATATCTATCCATAGGCAATGCATAACAAGACTATCGCCTTTTAACCCCTTAACAATATTTGTTGATACCATTTTTTCACAAAAAAAAAATTATCCCATAACTAACTATAGATTTTCCATAAAGTGTTCTTTAAAAGCTAACAGTTCTCGACATGTAAAGGCTACTAGCAAAGGAATATCCAATGGAATTTATTGATTTAGCCTCTCAACAAAAACGTATACGAACAGTTATTGAGTCACGTATTCAAGCACTGCTTGATCATGGAAAGTACATTATGGGACCTGAAGTAAAGGAGCTTGAAGGACAACTTGCTGCTTTTACAGGATCAAAACATTGTATAAGTTGTGCATCAGGAACCGATGCCTTACTTATGGCCCTTATGGCTCATGAAATTGATGCTGGAGACGCTATTTTTGTACCTGCTTTTACCTTTTTTGCAACAGCAGAAATGCCTGCATTGCTTGGAGCTACTGTCGTTTTTGTCGATATTGATCCTTTCACATTTACTATGTGTCCAAACCAATTAAAAAAAGCTATACTTGCTGTTAAACATCAAGATCCTTCTATATACCCATTACCTGTAACAGCCCTAGAAACTGAACTTACACCACGTGCAGTAATTCCCGTAGATCTTTTTGGCCAGGCTGCAGATTACACACGAATCCTTAATATTGCAAAACAGTTTAACCTCTATTCTATTGAAGACGCAGCCCAAAGTTTTGGCGCAACCTATAAAGATCAATCAACCTGCAACTTAGGTTGTGATTGTGCTGTTACAAGCTTCTTCCCTGCAAAGCCACTTGGATGTTATGGTGATGGTGGTGCTATTTTTACAAATAATGATAAACTTGCTGGCATACTTAAATCTATTCGAGTTCATGGGAAAGGACAACATAAATACGAAAATGTGAGGATAGGTGTCAATGGACGCCTAGATACCCTTCAAGCAGCTATTCTTTTAGCAAAACTTGATGTTTTCCCTAACGAACTTTGTACACGACAAACTGTTGCAACATGGTATACAAAAGAACTTACTGGAGTAAAAGATATCACCCTTCCACATATTGCACCAGGTAATTTTAGTGTCTTTGCCCAATTCTCTATACGTATTGGATCAGATATGCGTGATATTGCTGCTATTTATCTTGCAGAAAAAGATATTCCAACAAACATTTATTATCCTAAGCCCCTGCATATCCAACCAGCCTTTGCAGATCAATATTATGAGGCAGAGGATATGCCTATATCTACAACATGTTCTCATGATATTCTTTCTCTTCCTTTTCATCCATATATGACACAAGATGATGTAAAACTTGTCTGTAACACACTGAAAGAGGTTCTTTCATGATTACTATTCATCCCACAAGTATTGTTGATGAAAATGTCACTATTGGTAATGGAACAACCATCTGGCACTTCTCTCATATTCTTCCCTTCACTATTATTGGAAAATCTTGCAACATTGGACAAAATGTTTCTATAGGACCACATGTGCAGATAGGAAATGGCTGTAAAATACAGAATAATGTGAGTATATATCGTGGCGTAACCCTTGAAGATTATGTTTTTTGTGGACCAAGCATGGTCTTTACAAATGTTTTTAACCCACGAGCATTCATCCCAAGAATGGAACAAGCTAGACCCACTCTTGTCAAATATGGTGCAACCCTTGGAGCAAATTGTACAATCATTTGTGGTATAACTATAGGACGATTTGCTTTCATTGGAGCAGGCTCTGTTGTTACAAAAGATGTTCCAGATCATGCATTAACGTATGGAAATCCTGCTAAACAACAAGGGTGGATATGCCAATGTGGTGAAAAACTACCTGTAAATCTTCATTGTATCACCTGTGGTAATGCTTACTTTGAAACAACTCAAGGACTTCTTCCTCACCAATAGACTCCTCAATATATCAATCAGTTCCCTCTACTAATGTATCTAAACCTCTCCTCACTCTAATAGTGCCTGAATATTTCAAAAATCTGTGCTCAAGATAGCAACAACTCTCATCTCCTCACCTATAGAATAATATTAGTTATGGTTAGGTATCTTATCACAATTAATTACTTTTTTAAAGTAATACTACACAGTAACTACTTATGTTGACAAAGTATTAACTGAGACAACTCTTATTACTAAACAAATATCATACAAGATACCAGCTACTCCCACCTACTTCTTGTATATAGACATTAACAGTTATATAATGATAAAATTGTCAGATACGAAAGAGATCAGGAGTTAAAAGTATGAAAAAAGACCTACAAAAGAGTACAAAACATGAATGTACAAAAGCTGGTTGTAGAAATACAATGGTAACCATAGAGCAGTTATATAACAAAGATATCTGTGTTATGGTAGTAGGTCTTGGATATGTAGGATTACCTCTTTTAATGCAGCTAGCTCATCATTTCCCAGCTATTGGATTTGACATATCTAAACGTAGAATACATGAATTACTTAGAAAATATGACCGAACAGGTGAAATTTCAAGTGAAGTATTAGATAATACAAAAGCATCCTTTTCTTATAATCAAACAGATATCCATCAAGCAGATATCATTATTATAGCTGTTCCTACCCCTATAGATACATACCGTAACCCTGACTTTACACCTCTTATCAAAGCTACTCAAATGGTTGCACGACATATGCGTCAAGGATGTGTAGTTGTATACGAGTCAACGGTATATCCTGGTGCAACAGAAGAAATATGTATTCCACTTTTAGAAGAAGTTTCTGGCTTATCATATCTTACTGATTTTACAGTTGGTTATTCTCCTGAACGTATTAATCCTGGCGATACCATCCATACATTAGAAAATATTGTTAAAGTTGTTTCAGGGAGCGACAAAGCAACAACAGATCTCCTCACAGCACTCTATGGAACGTTTATTCAAGCAGGCATACATAAAACATCAAGTCTTAAAGTTGCTGAAGCTGCAAAAGTTATTGAGAACACACAACGTGATCTTAATATTGCTCTTATGAATGAGCTTGCTATTATCTTTGATAAACTTGATATTGATACTCTTGAAGTACTAGAAGCTGCTGGAACAAAATGGAATTTCCTTCCATTCCGTCCAGGACTTGTTGGAGGTCACTGTATTGGAGTTGATCCATACTATCTTACTCGAAAAGCAGAAGAAGTTGGATATCATCCTCAAGTTATTCTTGCAGGAAGACGTATTAATGATGAAATGGGAAAATATATAGCTGAAACTTGTGTAAAACTGCTTATAAAAAAGAATGTACTTATTAATAAGGCACGTGTAGGCATTTTAGGATTAACATTTAAAGAGGATGTCTCTGACTTAAGAAATACAAAAGTCATTGATATTGTTAACGAGTTAGAAGAGTTTGGTGTTACACCACTTGTACATGATCCACTTGTTGATGCTGAAGATGCACTTAAAGAATACCAAATTGTCATTGAAGAATTTTCGGTATTTAAACAGCTTGATGCACTTATTCTTGCAGTTCCTCATAAAATCTATTTACATCTCCAACCTCAAGAGTTGCTTTCATGCTTTAAAAATATAAACTCTGCTGTACTCATGGATATTAAAGGTCGACTTAATCCATCAGACTTTACTGAAGATGTTCTTTTTTGGAGACTTTAGAACTATTCTTTTTCATAACATATAAACGTCGTAATAGAGGAATACAAATATCTTGTGCTTCATTAAGATATGGCTCTCCAATATGGAGTTCTATACGGATATCACCATAGATTCCATCTATCTTTTTAACAAATCCTGTTTCTTCTTCGCTCATCATAATCCCCTTCCATCATAGATAGTGTACTTATAACAGACATCTTCTATGATGAAAGGCTGACATGCATCTATATCCTTTTAGATTATCAGTACAACAACTACTAGTTACTAGGTTCGACCATGTACAAACTTACATAATAATCCATGTACAGGTGGTATTTTTATAGGTGGATATATATCTTTTGGTAAAATATACACTGGTGTTGTTGCAACAAAACCATCTTTAAATGTAGCTTCAATAAAAGCAGCTTGCCATCCTACAGAAGGGATCTCTAATGAAACGCTAACTTCCCCTGTTGCAGAAAGGTGTAATGGTGTTTCCATGTACCTAACACGACAGGCATAACGAAAATCTCGTGACTCTGGATTTGCTGCTTTCCAAAGTACTATCTTCTCTGGAACTTCAGAAAAACGAACAGTCACATATTGAACTCGTTCCGTCATCTCTGTGGAAATATCTAAAACTGGCGTTGAAATACCTTTTTGTACTCTATTCACAAAAGGAATAAGCGATTGTTTTGTGAAATTTAATATCCCATGATGATTTGAGTTTGGTGCAAAACGTAATGCTTTCTCTCCAGGGAGATCATCATAGTAAAAACTTGAATTATCAGGGACATAAAAATCATCTCCACTTGCATTTACAATATATTTAGGGATAGCAAGTCGAGACTTATATGGTGTTCCTAAATATCTATATGGATCAACAATATTCATAAGATTGAAAAAAGGAACTGTATCTAGTTGTTTATCTAAATCAAATCTATAATATGGATAAAATGCTATAGGCCAATTATTTCCATATGTTTTATACATATGTCCAAGGACTTTCCGAGTATTCAATGCATCAATAACAAACGGGGTAATAGCATCTACTCGTGAGTCAGCAATAGCTGAAAGCCATGTTGTCCATCCACGCTTTGACACACCAGATACAATAAAATGCTTAATTTTTAATGCTTGTAACTCCTTTTCTGCAAGAGTCATTGCCTGAGAAACTGCTGCAACCATAGGGACATAGAGAGGTCTTGTGTACCGACTTTCTGGATCTTGTAAAAAACTAGACCAACTCATAGCAATACTTTCATCTTCCTTAAGAAATCTCCAGTCACCTCTATAAGTAAGATACTGATTTGGGATATCACTTAGAGCAATGACTACAGTTTTTGTTGAACGAGCGATTTCTTCTAATACTTCTGGAGTAAAATCAGTTGGAGCTTTAGGAGAAGTAAAAAATGTACCATTATTAATACCATTATTGATGATAAGAAGTGCACGTTCTGAAACTGGATGGTGAGGGATATATATATCTACCTGATGTTCCCATATAGCAGGTGATACAAAATTATCTGGAGACCAATGTTGTGATGTGAATTGATAATTATATATCTCCATTTGAGAAAATTTTTCTTTTTTTAGTAATATATACTGAAGTGGTTCTTTTTCTAATTCTACTATGTAATCAGAAAGTACAGAACTGTAATCTATAGGGGTTTCATCAAGTAAAGAGGGTTTATTAAACTGAGCGCCACAACCAAAAATTGCTAATACTAAAAATATACTTCCTAATAAACGAATATAACTAACCATATTTTTTATATTCCTTACTCTACTTATAGAACATACTTCTATCAAAAACGAATATTATTTATAATATTATTAAAAAAAAATATAGATGAATCTTATATCAACAATAGATATAACATATACTACAACGTGAAGAAAGACATTATATTACTCTTTAGACATTACTGTTCTATTACTAATAATCTTTCTTTTACACATGTAGTTTTTCAAATGATATACATATATACATACAATAAATACTAGTAATATACTATTAGTTACATATAAAAATACTACATTCAAATATAGAGATAAAACATTATCTATATGAAAAAGTATATTCTACTAACAAAACATAAGAATAATATATTTTATTTAGCTAAAAATTATACCAAAAACGCATACCAGCGTTTTGTTGTCTCATTTCTTTTTTCTTACTGAAACGAATAGAACCATTTACACCAATGCCAAACTGCTTAGAAAGTTGTATATCAAATGCAGTACCTAACTCTAGTTGAGAATACGTTTTCTTTTTATCAGGAGTAGATGTTTCCCAAGGAACAAAAGGAGCCTTAAGAGTAGCCGTTAATTCTTTACTTTTTCTTTGTCCACTAATGACTTTACTCCATACTCGCCATTGAATGTCATCTGTAATACTCCAGCGTGTACGTAAGCCCATACTTTTTTCCCATATTCTTTCTTCTCCTCTACTGATGTCAGAAGCCAAGAGACCATACTCTTCTCCATAAGCTTTCCACCAAGCATTTACAGTAGATAGTTCAATATAGGGTGTAAGAAGAAATTTTGGTAACCGTAAGGTATATCCCAATTGGGCAATACCTCCAAGTATGGAGGTGTCAGAACGTCCTTTTGTATGAATAACATCATCTAAGTAGCTAATATACCGAGTATTTTTTACTTGCCCTAAACCATATGAAATACCTATATGTGCTGTAAAACCTGAATCTTCAGCATTCCATACCAACATAGATGACAAAATATGTGTCGATACTTTACTTTTTGCAAAACCAATATCTTTTTTAGAACGTATACCATATAAGTCACCAGTATGATCTCTACTATAGTTGTATGCTAAACCAACCCGTATGTTTGGTACAGGATGAATAACAATACCAAACTGAGAAGTATATGCATTTTGATTTCCTGATTGTGAACTCACTTCACCTTCAATAGAAGCAAATGCCTGAAAACGTTTAGTTGGAGACATATGTCCAGTTCGTGACTGTAATGCTAATGAGCTCATTGCACTCTGAACACTCTTTGCAGGTGTATGAAGGACCTGTTGTAATCCATCAAGAGAGCCCATAATAGCATTTTCATTATAGTCTAATGGTACCAACAATTCTTCTTTAGCTTCGTCTGAAAGTGTATCTTCATCATCTGCTAGTAAAGACATTGTTAAAGGATCATTTGGATCTGGGGGGTTAGAGCCATTACCCATAGAGCTTGTAACGGAAACTAAGCCATTTCCTCCAGGAGCTGAATTCCCAGAGCCTCCAACGTTTCCACCTGATCCACCTGGACTTCCTGAACTTCCACCTGGGCTACCTGCACTACTACCTCCATTGCCTGGAGTACCAACATTCCCACTGACTCCAGAACTTGAAGACGAACTTCCTGAAGATCCTGTATTTCCAGAACCAACTCCCGAAGCTACAGAAGACCCACCCCCGTTAGCAGCTCCTGTTGCTCCAACACCATTTACACAACATACTGACTGAGGACCTGAACTACCTTTTCCATTTTTATTTTCATCACTACTTTCATATCCATCGTCAGAATGAGGCCCTCCACCTAAAGAACTATTTGACTCTTGCGACACACATACTTGATTTTCAGTACTACTACCTCCAGAACCATCCCCAGATTCTTGGTTATCACTCTCATATCCGCTATCACCACATTGTAATGTCTGTTGCTTACCTTCATTTTTACCCTTGTCTGAAGAGAAAGGTAATGATGCCTCACTACCATATGGGAATACAGGGGCTGAATCTGCTGTTACATAATAAACAAGTCCTTGATATTGACTACTGGAAGTACTTCCTCCATCAGGATCAGGTTTACCGTCTTTACCACCTTTCTTCTCTGGAGAGTGATCTTTAGAAGACACACCTGTCTCCTCTAAATCTGATGTATCTGAGGTGGTATCACTGTCACCTGAACTTACTATAAGATTTTCTCTTTCAACTTTTTGTTGTTCTCTCAATACACTCATAGCCTGAGAAAA
Source organism: Lawsonia intracellularis PHE/MN1-00 (assembly GCF_000055945.1). Lineage (NCBI taxonomy): Bacteria > Pseudomonadati > Thermodesulfobacteriota > Desulfovibrionia > Desulfovibrionales > Desulfovibrionaceae > Lawsonia > Lawsonia intracellularis. The sequence goes on along the minus strand of NC_008014.1, from coordinate 172,769 downwards.
TAAAAGAGGATGTTGTACTGAAGCTTCTTCATGATGTTTTTCTTGTAACTTTGTTATGTCTTCACCTTTAGAGATTGCTTCTTCAAGTTCCTTCTGATGTCTTGTCTCCATTAATAAACGACGTTTTTTAAAGTCTTTATAAACATCTTGCTGCTGTTGCTGGTGCTTTTCTTCCAATTGTTTTTCTTTTTTTCTTTTTTTCTTCTGTTTATGCTTTAATTTCCTATCAGAATGCTGTTGTACTTCATCTTTCTGCATTGTAGTTGAAGACTTAGAACCATATGATGCCGTACTACCAGTGCCTGACTTACTTTCAGTTTCTTCTTGTGAATGCTTTCTTCCTTTAACTTTTGAAAAGAACTTTTCAAAAAAACTAGATTTCCGTCCAGTAGTACTAGTACTGCTACTTGTATCATCTATACAAGGTTTATTCACTTCCTCTGGGATCGCCTGAGAAAGATATTCTGTAAGACTACCTTGATAAGAAAAGCTTTCATCTTTTACTAACAACTTTTCCTCTGTTACTTCTTCTGCTTCTGTTACTACTACTTCTTGTTCTGTTACTACTTCTTGTTCTGTACTTTCATTTCCACTTGTATAAACCTCTTCTTTAGTTTCAAGATCCATTTCAAGAGAACTATATTCTGTATCAGAATATGTTGTTACACCACTACTTGAGCTCCCTTCAATTGGAGGTAACCCTACACTTTGTCTTTCTTGGTTTTGTCGTTGAAGCAGGTTTCCTAATTCACCTAACATCTGTTCACGGTAAAAATCTTCTTCCTCTTGTCTATGTTTCTTCTTAATATCTTCTAAGTTCTTACCCTGAGCAGAGGCTTCATCTAATTCTTCCTGCTGCCTCTTTTCCATCACCTCTATACCTTTTTGATACTTCTGACGAGCCTCTGCTCTTTCTTTTGCTTGTTGTTCTTCTAGTGATGTTCCATATTTCTTGACTTTCTTCTTACGCTTTCCTTTAAGTAACGCCTCGTGTTTTTTCTTCATCTTTGCATGTTGACTCTCGTGATGATTATAAAATTCTACTTGTCTCTCACGTTGTTCAACTAGCAACAATTCTAAATCTTTACCTGACTGTCTAGCAGCCTCATATTCCTCTTCTTGCTCTTGAAGAAACTGTTTTTTACATTTCTCTCTATTCCTTAAAAAAGCTTCTTCTTCTTCTTTACATTTTTGTTTCAATAGTTCTCTATTTTTTCTTTTCTGTTCAACTTTTTCTTGTAACCTCTTTTTAGCTTCCTCTTCCTCTGTTGTATGCTTCTTTTTATCTTTATGTTTTTTTAGAGAACTTTTTTGATCTTTACCATGACTATCATCTAGTTTCTTAGATTTTTTATCCTCACCATCACCTGGATCACCTGCTCCCCCTGAAGCACCCTCTACTCCAGATGTCCCTTGCCCTTCAAAAGGAGTAGAAGGCCCTTGTCTACTTGATTTCGATGTTTGATCTGAACCAGATGGTTGTTGTCTTTTACTACCAGTATGTTCACTAGAAGAAGACTGAGCGCCAGCAGCAGTTCCCCCCTTACCTGTAAAGACAGAAAGTAAATAAGTTGTAACTTTACTTGATTGATTACCACCAGTTTCTTCTTTTTTATCTGATGATACTGGGACTTCTGGCGATTTATGACCATCAGACTTCATTGTAGCATCAGTGTCTGAAGAAGATGCTCCTCCTATACATTGTGAGTCTGCACCAGATACAGGAGGAGAAGGTGGTGGAGATATAGGTGACGATAGACTTTTGCTATCTTCTTGATCATCACTTTGACTGCCTTCATCTATTATGTCTTCATCTGATGATGAACTAGATATAGAAGAACTAAGCCCTCTCTCTTTCCTCTGTTGTTTTATTAAACTATGTAAGTTTAAGCCCCATTGTCGACTTTGTGCTTGTTGTTCTTGACGATGTTTATCTTGTAATGGTCCAACTTCCTCAGGTGCTACTCCTATGAGTTCTTGTTGTTGTTTAGCTAAAAGAGCATTTCTTGCTGCTTGATGTTGATCAAAAAATTCTTCTCTCTCTTTTCTCTGCTTTTCTTCTATTTCACATTTCTGCTTTTTTTGTTCTTGAATCTCACTTACTTTCTCTGAACATTCTTGTCCTAAGAGTGTTACTTTTGCAAAATATTGTGCCATAAGAGCTCTCTTTGCTCGAGATATTTTTTCCCTTTGACTCCTTTTATGTTTTTTATGTCTCTTTCTTTTCTTTTTCTCTATGTGTGAAACTGCACCCACATCTTCAGATTCAGCCATACTACTCAAAGAATGTGCACCTGCAGAAGGAATCTTTGGCACTTCTTGCTGATCTTTTCCTTCACTATCACTACCTTTGAGTGTTTTTATTTCTCTTGGCATATCTTTTTTAGGCCAAGACCATTCAGTATCTGATGAAGCTGAACTATCTGTACCTTTTTCTTCTATTTCTTGTAATTTTTTATCCATCTCTTGCTGTAAACAAGCAACTTTTGATGAATACTCATCCAAAACTAATTGTACTTCTGGATCTATTGTTGCCTCATCAGTACTAGCTTGTACTTGAGAACTTTCAAATGAGACTTGTTGCTCCTCTACCTGACATGGTTGTTCTTGTAATGGTTCAGAAGAAAAATAACTTAAGAGGCTACTTAATTGTGTAGGTTGAGGTAATACAGTTACTGTAACTTCCTCTAGTGTAAGGCCTTTTACCGTACTAGGTAGTGATGGAATAGGTGTTTCATTTGTAGCTGTTTCTTTTGATTGAACTGGTGTTTCTTGATCACTGCTACTTGGTGTCAGTGTTACTATTTGCTTAGTATCTAAAACTAAATGAGATGTTGACTCCTCTGGATGATAAGGATGAGGAGTATGATGATGCTTACGTTGCTCTCTTTGTGCATTTCGTTCAGCTTTTGTTTTTATAACTTTTTTCTTCTTTCTTCTATCCACATCGCTTTCATCTTCATCTGAGGATGGGAATTGTTGTAATTCTTTTTGCTGCTTTTCCCTCATTTTCTCTAATAATACAGTAAAGTTCCCAACAGCTACTTTAGATTCTTTTTCTTCCTGTTCTTGTAACTCCTCTAATGTACATCCAAGAATATGGCGATTAGCTTTCTTTTCTTTATACTTTTGCTCTATCTTTTGGACTGTAGTTTCATACTGTGACATCCACAGATTAAGTTCTTTCTCATGCTTCCTTTGTACTTCCTCTTTTTTCCTCTTCTTCTCTTCTCTTGTTAAGACTTTCTCTTTATCACTGTCTCCTCTCTCTTCTACAATTTGTACTTTTTCTTCTAGAACCTGAATTTCCTCTTCTTTCACTTCTACAAATTGGCTTGTCTTCTGTTGCACAGCATATGTTTGACTTTCTTCTGTACCTTGTGGACCTGTCTGTTCTGTTTGTATTTCTTGTTCTATCCTTCTAACAGATTGATCATCTGACTTGCCCTCTGTATCTGAATCACTACTACTTATCTCTCTCCTAGGATGTCTGAATCCACCTCCACTAGGTCCATGAGGTTTTCTACTAATACCTTCTGGTACAGAAGATTCTTCTGAACTCTCTTCTGAAACACTTGTATAATCTGACTCAGTAAAACAAAGATCTAACACAAAATCTTCTTGCAAAGCTTCAAGTTCTTTCTGTTGTTCAACCTTTGACAATTGCTGTTTTACGATTGTTGAAGAAGTGAGGTCTTTTTGAAAGATAGAATCTTCTTCACTTAATGCTTCTTTAAGAGCCGTCAGGTGTTTAGACTGAGTTATTAATCGCTCTTGCTGAGCTTTTCTCTCTGGATATGAAGAAACAACATCTCGTTGTTTTTGTCTTTCTTCTTTCTGCCTTTTTTCCAGTTCTTTTGCCTGAACTTCTAATAATTTCTCAAGTTCTTTTGCTTCTTGTTGATGTTTGTGTTGTAAACAGGTTAATTGTTCTTTTTGTTGTTCCCTATACTTTTCTATCTGCTGACGTTGGGATACGAAGTGCTGCTCTTGTGTTTGTCTATCTTCATCACAAAGGAATGGTAATTGTTGAAGAAATATTGCATATGCTGCATCACATTCTTCTTCTAATTGTTTAAGCTCTTTTTCGCACTCTTCTTCTAATTGTTTAAGCTCTTTCTTTTGCTCTATTCCCAATATAAAGCTACAATTTGCCTTATGATTCTCAAAGAAACCTTTTTCTATAGCTTGTTCAGCAGCAAGTCGACCACATGTTTTATGGCTTGGATGTGTATATTTTTGGGGTGAAGAATCATGTAGTGAAGATTGGCTTAAAGATAGACCCTCTTTTTTTCTGACTGAAGGAGTCCGTTGAGTAAAAAAAGCCCCTACTTTAGCTCTGATTAAATCTTGACGTTGTCTTTTTTCCCTTTCTTCTCTCTGTCTTTTTTGTTCATCTAATAGGGCACTCATTTCTCCTTCATGATATAATGCTACAAGTTCTACTAAAGATGTACCTTCTTGCCCTCCATGGTACTCACTGACTTTCTTTAAAAGTACAGAAGGAACTTGCCCTTGAGATATCATCCTTTTTTCTTCTTCTTGTTTTTTCTCCAAATGAGTTTTACGGTTTTGATGAATAATTTTTTGGCGATTTTTTGCTTGTTTGTGTTCTAAAAGAACGGCTTTAACTTTAGGATGTAATTTTCTCTTAGGACCACGTTTGCTTGAAGAACGTTTATGTTTATTTTCAAGATCTTTTTGTTCTTGTTTATGCTTTTTTAATAGTTCCTCTTTTTTCTTTTGATGTTCTGCAGCAAGATCGTCTTCTTCTTGTTTATGAACTTTTTCTAATGTTTCCAACAAGATTGTACCAACTAACGATTCTTTATTTTTCTCATGCATTGTCTGTAAAGCAGTCTTTTCATCCTCACAACAGAACATAAGCACTGCCAACTCTTTACGTTGTTGTCTTCTCAGTTCTTCAACTTCTTGAGTTACTGGTTCTTTATATACGGCAGCTTCACTGCCACTTTCTAAAATTTCTGATACAGAACTTTCATCACTTGTCACTGTAGTATTTGCAGATTCTCCTCCACCTTTAGATATAAGGTATAGTCTACACCGTTCTTTATTTTGTTTATCATGAAGGTCTGCTACCTCTCTTCTATTTCTTACATAATGCTCTTCTTCATCTTGCATGTGTCTTTCTGCTAATGCTTCAAGGTCACCTCCTTTTTTTGCTACTTCTGCACGCTCTTTGTCCTGGAGAGCAAATACTTGTTGAACCCCACGTGTAAACTGCTCTTTATATAACTCTTTTTCTTCTTGATGTTTCCTCCTAAGTTTATTTCGTTCATGAGCTAAACGTTTTCTACAGAATCTTTTGTGGCTATGCTTCTTCTTTTTCTTTTTAGAATCAGAACTACCATCTCTTTTAGATCCTTTATCTTTTTTAAAATGACTATCATCTCCTGATCCATCACCTCCACCTGGAGCACCACTGGATTCAAGTTTTTTACTATCATCTCTACTAACTAAATTCTTTTGGCTATTAACATCTAGTGATTGAAGAACTCCTCCTGTTTGAGGAAAACAAACACCATGTATCATAGAACTTTTACGCGTTCGTAACTCCTTCTTAAAAAATGAAACAACAGGGCCCACAAGATTAGATTCATCACTTTTTTCACACTGTGGGATCTTGCTCTCTCCTATAGAGGTTAATGTTAAGCTAAGCCTACTTGTTGTTGATGTTCTTTTAGGCCTCTTCTTTAATCCTACTAATGGTTCTTCCTCTAGCCTTTTTTGATTTTCATGATGATTTTCTTTTCCTTTTTTAGATGGTTCATCTCCTTCCTGCTTCCTTTTAAAGATACGTTCTAATAGACTTGATTTCCTCCTAGGTTCTTCTTTTTTCTTATTTTCTGACTCTTCTATTGATTGTTGTTCAAGTTCTGTCTGTTCATCCATTGCATCAACTGCTGCTAATGCCTGACGTTCTTCTTCAAGGGTCTGTTCAAATAGACTCAATAGATGTTGTAATTCGTCTTTTAAAAGAAGAATTAACTGATAATCAGCATCCTCTCCTCTTCTATCTTTTTCCTGCTCTGTTCGTAATACATCTTCAAGTTCTATCTCTTTCTTTCGTATCTTCTTATATATATTGTGATAGCTTTGTGTTACATTATGACTCAATGCTTCTTTTTCTTTTTTTGAAAGAAGCATTAATTTTGGAGTGCTTCTAGTAAGTTTTTTCTGTTTTTTTGATGTATCAGATACATCTTTATATTCTTTAGGCTGATATTTTCGTGCACCACCAATAGGACGATGTGTTTCATCTTGTGTATTATTACTATTTTCACTAGTGCCTACGCCAAAATTTTCATCTATTTCAATACCTATTTCCACTTCAGGCTCACCTGAAGGCATAGAACTATAAAAATCACCAGTACTATAAGAAGAGCTTGTAGAATCATAATAAGTGGAGCTAGAAGGGATACTATCAAACTCATCTGATGATTCTACACATTCTTTTTTCTCATCCCCACTTGTAGTATGGGAGGATTGCTGTTGAAGTAATATTTTTATTTGCTCTTCAAGCAACCCTCTATCCTTACTTTGTTTCTCGAATAGCTCTTTTACTTCTTCTTCATGCTGCTCTTCTAAAACCTCAACCTCTTCCATATCGAGAATTTGACCTAACTCTCTTTTATGTTTCTCCTCTAAAAGGTCTCTCTCGTCTATTTGCATGGAATATAAAGTTCTTCTACGCCCAGAACAATATTCTTGAAGTTCCTTTTCTTCTGGTGTTATTGTATGTTTTTTCTTTTTAATTTCTTCCTTTTTCTTTCTCTTCTTTTCTTTTTCTGTTTTTTCTTTGCGATGCTTCTTAGACAGTTTAAGATTCTCTTCTTGATGTTTTCGTATAAGCTTATCTTTCTCTGCAAGCTGTTTGTTATTTAGCTTTACCTTGCTTTTTAAAATATACTGGTTGCCTTCTTTCGTTTGCTGCTGAAGAATTTCTTCTTCCTCTTGTTTTTGTTGTCTACTTGCACCTGGTTGTTGTTGAGAACTCAATTTAGCAAGACATTTCTGTACCTTTGCTGCTTCTTTTTTATATTCTTCTTTTTCTTTCTCTTGTTTTTTCTGAAGCTCTTCTTTCTCTTTTTGTTGACTAGTTACACAATGTATCTTTTCCTCCTGCTGAGAACTACTTAATAAACGCTTATAAGAAATATCAGTTAACAAACATGATGGAACATCCTTTTCTTCCCTCTGTTTTTTACTATCTTTTTTCTCTACTTGTTGTTCCACCTGAGAAGATTGCTTGCCTACTTGTTGACTCTTTTTCTTATGAGACTTTTTGGGTCTTTTAGATGGGAAATGGACTTCTCCATCAGAGTCTGTAGAATGCTCAGCATTTTGTCGTTTATGCTTTGCTTCTAACAATATCCTTTCATGATGTTGATTAGATTCAAACTCTTGCTGTTCTCGTTCTTCCTTTCTTATTTGTTCTGAAAGATCCTCTTTTCTTTGAATACTAAACAATAACGCTCTATTTCTTTGTTTCTCCTGTTGCTTTTTCTTTTCATTCCATTGACTATGTGCAAGACTTTTTTTCTCTAAAAGTTGTCTTTCATGCTGTCTTTGCTTCCTTTTACTAACTTTTTTATGTTTCCTCTTCTTTCTCTGATCTTTTATACCTCCTTCTCCTTCACTATCCCCGTCTTCTGCTTTTGTATCTGTTAAGTCAGTTTCACTTACAAGAAGAATGCTCTCTTCTTCTTCTTCTTCGTTAGAACTATTATCATCTGGAGGATTGTTATCATCATCTGACCCTCCTGAACCTCCTTCTGCCCCTCCTGAACCTCCTGCAGCTCCTGAGCCGCCCTCAGCTCCATTAATATTATCATTACTATGACCATCTGTTCCATCATCATCACTACTATGATGACTTGAATTATCTGTGTATTGAGTACTCTCATTACAACTATTATCGTTACCTGTATTGCCTAACCATTGCTGTGTACCTGTCTTGGTATTACCATTTTCAGTGTCTTCTAAGTCAGTAATTAGAGAAGATGATACTTGAAGCCGAACTAGTGATGACATACTGCCACTACCTTGAGATCCTTCCTCAGTAGTAAAACTACTACGACTACTACTGATCCCTGAGCTAGTTACACCCTGATTAAAACATCTAGAGTCAACCTCAGTATTACCATCTCCAACGTCTTCCAAGTCAGCAGTTAGAGAAGGTGGTACTCGAAGCTTCACTGGTGGTGGTGGCGCTTCATCCCCTTTAGGTTCCCCCTCTCCTTGAACAATTACTGTATGATACCGAAATCCATTTTCATCATCTGAACCATATTGATCTCTGGTTTGCTCAGAAGATGATTGTGTAAAGAATATAAAACTACCCTCTCCATACTTAAATGGATTATAAAAAGTTGAAGGGTCTTCAAGAGGTTTAGGTTCTTCCTCACTATCTTCAGATGAAAGGACTTCATCTATAGATCGAGCACCAGAAGGAGCATCAACTTCATCACCATAAAAACTTGCTTCAAGAGCCTTCATTTCTTGTTCTTGACGATGGAATAAAAGCTTATACTGATCTTTTTGAATTTTGAAGAAAATTTCTGCTTGTGCTTGTAGCTCTTTTACCTTTGCTTCAACATCACCTCCAGAGGCTTCTACTATTAAAAGTTCTTCCTGATCCAACATCTCCATCTTTTCTTTACAATTTTTATAACTCTGTAAAAATTGCTCTCTAGCTTTAATGTGTTGTTGCTGTAGCTTACTTATTTCTTTTTCTTTCTTCTTTTCTTTCTTCTCCTTTTTCTTTTCTTTCTTTTTCTTATGATCTTCCTTTGCTTTTTGTAATTCTTGCTCTTTTCTTACTTTTTCTTCTTCTTGATTCTTACACAAAATCTGAAACTGCTCTTCACACATTGATGTAAATTGTGCATTTTCATCCTCATGTTTCTTTTCTAATGCTTTTAAATCTTGTTTTTTATTCTCTGCAGTAACAAACTCATCTCGCTGTGATTTAAAAAGTTCTTCTTTACAAAAAGTTACTTTAACTTCAAACTCACTTCTTGCTTTTGCTTGCTCTTTTTTTAATTTTTCTAGTTCACTCTCTAACTTACGTTCTTTTTTACTCTTTTTCTTTTTTTTCTTCTCTTTATCTGTATAACTATCTTCTTCTTTTTTTCGACCACCATCTACATCATCAACTGCTTTGCCTTTCTTTTTCTCAGGTTCTTCACCTCCAACAGCACCATAGACACCATCAACACAATCTGACCCTTCATCTAAAGATGTTTCAAAACTGGATACATCTGCTTCATCACCACTACTACTACTACTACTACTACTTTCAATAGAAGAAGTTATGATATCATCGTCTGAAGAAGAGGAAGTATTCCCTAAAGAAAGCTCTTCAGAAGGAGGGCCTGCACCACCAGTATCCCCACTTTGCATTTCACCACTATCGCCTGAAACAAAAGAATAAAATGGGAAAGGCGGTGGTGCCTCATCCCCTTTAGGTTCCCCCTCTCCTTGAACAATTACTGTATGATACCGAAATCCATTTTCATCATCTGAGCCATATTGATCTCTAGTTTGCTCAGAAGATAATTGTGTAAAGAATATAAAACTACCCTCTCCATACTTAGATGGATTATAAAAAGTTGAAGGGTCTTCAAGAGGTTTAAGTTCTTCCTCACTATCTTCAGATAATTGAGGTTTTAACATTCGATCTACAAGAAATTCTTCTATAGATCGAGCGCCAGTAGGAGCATCAACTTCATCACCATAAAAACTTGCTTCAAGAGCCTTCATTTCTTGTTCTTGACGATGGAATAAAAGCTTATACTGATCTTTTTGAATTTTGAAGAAAATTTCTGCTTGTGCTTGTAGCTCTTTTACCTTTGCTTCAACATCACCTCCAGAGGCTTCTACTATTAAAAGTTCTTCCTGATCCAACATCTCCATCTTTTCTTTACAATTTTTATAACTCTGTAAAAATTGCTCTCTAGCTTTAATGTGTTGTTGCTGTAGCTTACTTATTTCTTTTTCTTTCTTCTTTTCTTTCTTCTCCTTTTTCTTTTCTTTCTTTTTCTTATGATCTTCCTTTGCTTTTTGTAATTCTTGCTCTTTTCTTACTTTTTCTTCTTCTTGATTCTTACACAAAATCTGAAACTGCTCTTCACACATTGATGTAAACTGTACATTTTCATCCTCATGCTTCTTTTCTAATGCTTTTAAATCTTGTTTTTTATTCTCTGCAGTAACAAACTCATCTCGCTGTGATTTGAAAAGTTCTTCTCTACAAGAAGTTACTTTAACTTCAAACTCACTTTTTGCTTTTGCTTGCTCTTTTTTTAATTTTTCTAGTTCACTCTCTAACTTACGTTCTTTTTTACTCTTTTTCTTTTTTTTCTTCTCTTTATCTGTATAGCTATCTTCTTCTTTTTTTCGACCAGTATCTACTTCATCAAATGCTTCTACTTGTTGTTCCAATGGATAAATACCAGAAGCTTCTTGGGATCTAACAAAATCACTTCCAACAAATGTAAATATGGGTTCACCTACTCGTCCCATACATCTATCTGGAGAATAAAAACCTTCAAGATCAAACGAGCCTTCATCACTAGAACTTTCATCTCTACCTAAAAGACAAACAGTCTCAGATAAATTTTGGAGTAAACATTGTTCTAATATTCCTTTATGATGGTCAAAAAAGTCTTCTTTCTCTTTTCTATGCTTTTCATCTAGTTTTGAAAGATCTTTACCTAATTTTTCTGCTTCTTGACGTTCTTGTTTTTGTGCATCTTCTAATTGTTTAAGACATGATTCTTGTCTTTGCAGAAGTTTTTCTAATGTCTTAGCATGGCTTTTTTCATGTTCTTTTTGAGAAGAAGAAACATCAGCTCCATGTGAACCTTGAATTAAGGTCTTCATCTCTTGACGTTGTTGATGTAACAACTTTTCATACTGACTTTTTTGAGCTGTTAAAAAACACTCTTTTTCTTTTTCATATTCCTGCATCAAGGATGTATCATCGCTACCCTTTTCATGCACAACTTTAAGGTTTTCTTGATGTAACCTTTGCAGTTGTTCTTTACAAAAATTAAAAGTTGTAACAAAACATTTTCTATCTTGTACATGTTCTTTTTTAAGCTGCTGTTTTTGTCTCTCTAATTCTCTTTCTTTTTCCCTTTTTACTTGCTCCTGTTTCTTTTTCTGCTTTTCTCTTTCTTTTTCTTCTTGCTTCTGTTGCTGTTTCTTTTTATGCTGTTTTCTTTTTTCCTTTGCCTCTGTTAATCTAATTAACTTTTCTGTTCTCTGTCTTTCTTGTTCTTTAAGTAACAATTCCTGCTGACTAGCAACCATACTTTCAAAGGCTCTGCGATCTTCTTCCCCACCTTCTCTGGCACTATCTTTGGGTTTAGCTTTTTGCAAAAATAGGACTTGCTTTCTACAAGCTTCAGTTTGTAACTCAAATGCTTTCCACTCTTCCTCTTGTTTTTCCTCAAGTTCTTCCAACTCTTTTTCTAAACTTTCGATCTCTTCCTCTAAAAGCTTAACTATATTATCTATGCCATGCTCATAACATGTAGGGGTATCCTTTTCTCTAGTAGCTTGTTGTTGTTTCTCTAACTCTTTCTTTCTTTTTTCTTTCTCATTTCTCTGGGATTCATGTTCTTTGATTAATAATTCCTTTTGACTAGTAAACAACTCTTCAACTTTACAGTCCTCTTCTGTATGCTTGTTTTGAAGAGCACAAAGGTCTCCTCCTGCATCTTTTATACTGTTCACTTCTTCTTTTTGAAAAAATAAAATTTGCTGTCTACATGCGTCACTCTTCTGATCAAAATCTTGTAATTCTTTAGTTTGTTGCTCCTTAAGTGCTTCCAACTCTTTTTCTAACTTTTTACTCTCTTTTTTTAACTTACTAGCTTTTTTCTTATACCCTTTAGAAACTCTATGTTTACCGTCAACAGAATCATATTCTTGTATCTTTTGCTTAAGCAGTGCCTTCTTTTCCATCACTGCAGACAACTTATTCAATACTACCTGTTTCTTTGTGTAATAACTTTCTGTTAATTGTTCATATTGACGACGATATCCATCTTCAATTTTTTTTATTTTCTCACTATTCTTTTTACAAAGAGTATCTTGCTCTTCTCTAGATTTACCAATCAATTCTTCTGCTTGAGCCATCAATAGGTTACACTTAACGTCTTGATACCTGTTTTGACAGTCTGCAATTGATTTATGGTACTCCTTTTCAAGTTGTTGCAACTTATCTTTTAGCTTCTTAAGCTTTTGATTTAATGCAACGTTATGGAGTTTTTTCTTAACCTTCTTAAATTTTTTCTTATGATAGCCGTTGCCTTTCTTTTTCTCAGGTTCTTCACCTCCGACAGCACCATAGACACCATCAACACAATCTGGACCTTCATCTGAAGATGTTTCAAAACTAGATACATCTGATTCATCACTACTACTACTACTACTGCTACTACTTTCAGTAGAAGAGACTATGATATTATCATCTTCATCTGAAGACGACAAAATATTCCCAAGAGAAAGCTCTTCAGAAGGAGGACCTGCACCACCAGTATCCCCACTTTGCATTTCACCACTATCACCTAAAACAGGAGGGGGAAATGGGAGAGGTGGTGGTGCCTCATTCCCTGGGGGTTCTCCCTCCCCTTGGACAAATACTGTATGATACCTTATATCATCTTCGTCTTCATCACTATCATCTTTTGTAGAAAACCTACCTTGCCGTTCTTTTTGCCTTGAGCTTTGTTTTTCTTCAAAGTATTTTTTTCTTTCTAACTCCTCTAACATCTGCATCTTATCTTGAAAAAATATTTCTTCTTCTTCAGCCAATAGTTGCTCTAACACTACTAGAGATTTTCCAGATTCTTCCCATTCTTTACGACGCATATCATGATTTTCTCTCATTCGAGCTTGATCATCTTTAAAAGCCTTCCAAAATGGAGATAACTGTTTTTCTAATTCTGCTATCCTTTTCTGTTCTTCTCTCCTTTCTTTCTCTTCTCTTTCTTTCTTTTGTCGCTCTTGCAATGATTCCCAAAAAAGCATTTTTGTTTCAAAAACTGCTTGTTGCTCCTCAATAAAAATCTCTTCTAATGAGGCTATTGGTTTCCCCTGTTTTCTCCACCGATCTCGTCTTTCACTTTGTTCTTGTTCAATAAACTTACTATCAACCCTACATTTTTCCCAAAAACTCTTCCTTTCTTGTTGATGTTTTCTATCAAGAGGAGATTCAATTTTATCTTCATCCTCTGGCTCTACACCTCCAACAGCTCCTTGCATATTTTCCAATGTCCAACCTAACTCTTCTAGTTCCTCTTCTTTCTTTTGTTGTTGTTTTAACTCAGCAAAAGTGTTCATCTGGCTTTTATACATAGCTTCTTGTTCTGCAAGAAACATCTCTTCCATTGCTTGTTTCTCTTTGCTATCCTCACTGCTCTGATCACGACGTTCTTGCTGAATCTCTTTTAGTGTCGACAATTTTTTCTTATAATTACGCCAAAAGTCAGCTAGTTCTTGAGTATGCTTTTCATGAAGTCTATCACTTTTCTCATATGACTCATCTGAAGACCATATGAAACATATCTCTTCATCTGAAGAAACATCTTCACCTTCTTCCCATCTATTTCTCTTGTCTTCTTGACGACGTTCCAACTTCTTAAACTGGGCTTCACTAGTAGAATCTAATTTCTGATTTTGCTTTATAAATTTTTTTTCTAGTTCTAGCAGTTCATCCAATGAAGCAGAACAACAAGCTTCGCCATACTTTTCTTCTAATTCATTTTTTGCTTGCTGAACCTGTCCTAAAAAACAATCCTTCTGTTCAGCTTGTTTTCTGTTAAAATCATCAAGCTCTTTTTCTGATCTCTTCTTCTTTGCACTTTTGTCTTCTGTTTGCTTAACTTCATTTATAGATAACAATGGTGAAGAAGTAACAACACTAGAAGTTTCATCTACACTTTCTTCTTCCTGCTGTGGTGAAGGACTTTCATTAGACCCACTAGGACTATTTTCTTTTTTTTCTTCTTCTTCTTGCTGCGGCTGTTGACTTTCTTCTATGGTTTCACCAGATGAATCTCCTAATGTTGCTTTTTGTTCCTGTTCTTCTTTATCATCCTTTTTTGGCTTATCTTCTTCAGATATTCCATCAAAAACTTCTCCTTCTACTCCCTCTACTTTAACCTCTGCATGCTCTTCTTTAGTCCCTTCTTCTGCCTCATTATCTAGTGTGTCCCATAACAAAATAAGATCTTCTTCTTCAGCAACGTCCTCACCTTCTTCCCAACGTCTTCTTTGCTCGTTTTGCTTTTGTTCTAATGTTTCATATTGGTAACAACTTACACAGAGGAAATCCTCCATTGTTACTTTTTGTTCTTTTACTAACTTGTCTTTTTTATATGAAGGAAGCCCAGGAGGACATTGTTTCTCAAAGGTTAAAAGTAATTCTTTCTTTTTCTCTTCAATACTCTGTAATAAATTATGCCGTTGTTGAACTTGTTTTTCTTCAAAAGCCTTACATTCCTCTGGAGATCTTTTACTTTGTTTATTTGAAGAACTAGCCTTTTCTCCATTACCGTCACCACCAAAAGATAGAATGCCAGATGAAACCATTAGAGAATAAAGAGTACTAGTTTTTCCTCCACCTTGTGATAACGACCCTTCTTCCATAGTCACTGGCATAGATATACTGGATTCAAGCCATTTATGTATTGCTCTTTCTCCACTTGATGATAAATAAACAACTTCCTCTTTACTTCCTGGAGATGAGACCTCTCCTGTTGCTCCTTGATTAGAGTCTAAATCTTCAGAAGCTCCAGGAGCCTCCTCCACTTCTTCTTCAATCGTAGATAATCCTACCATTCCTTGAGTAGCGCCTGAACCCTGTACATCCTCTAAATTTTGTTCTGTCTCTTCTTCAATTGGAAATAATCCTTCAGCTCCTTCTACAGAAGTAACAAGAGTAGTAGTTGTTGTTATTGTTGATTGCCCTATAGGACGAGCTTGCTTTATATTACCTGAAAGCAATGTAACTATGTCTTCATCTTCAGATGATGAAGATGTATCTTCTGTTGAACTTTCGGAGGGAGATTCCTGCTGAGAAGAACCTTCTGGATTTGGATTAATCTCGCTAGAATCCTCTCCATTTTGTGGGGAATCTTGAGGAGGATCATATGGGAAAGGTGGTGGGGCATTATTATCATCAAATTGTGTGGGAGGACCAAAAAAAGTAAGTGAAAAAACTTTTTCTCCGTCTGTCTCATCTCCTAACTCATCACTCTCTTTTTCTTTTGCTCCTGATATACCCCCTTTTGAAGGTTGTCCTTCTTCCTGCCGTCTTCTTTCTTCTTCCTCTTCTTGCTTATGTTTTTCTTGTAAATTCTGCCATTCTTTTTTCTTCTTTTTACGAAAATCCTCACGTTCTTTATCTAATTGATTTTCCAATGCTTCAGCAGTATTTCTTAAGCCTTTACTTTGGCGTTGAGCATCTTGGAAATCTCGTAATAATCTACACTGTATACCATATTCACCCCAAAAACATTCTATTTCACTTTCATGCTTTTCTTGAAGTTCTTTACTTTTTACATAACAACTCTCTGTAACAATTCCCCCAACAGCTCCTTCTTCTTTATTGAAGCTACTTCCGACAGACTGGAAAAAGGATATTACTTTTTGCAATAATCCATTAGAACTTTTAGATTCACTTGTCTGTTCTTCAGATGAATCTTTTTTATCTTCTTTGTTTATCTCTTCTTCACCTGATTCAACACCTAACTCTTTAAAAGTCACTAATGAAGTGTTTTCCCTATGAGGAGTATCTCCTTGGCTAGATGTTATAGAGTCCCTAGAGGCTGGTGTTTCTTCATTCTGCTCTTCTAATGGGCCTTGTATTATACTAGACTCACTATCCTTATCTTTTTGTTCTTTTTGTTTACGTTCCTCTTCCTCTTCTCTTTTGTGCTTTTCTTGTATACTTGCTAAAAGACATTTTTGCATTTGATGTAATGCTTCTTCTTCCTTTTCAAAAGTATCCTTTAACTCATCTTCTGGTTTACCACTCTCTACCCACTCTTGATGATGCTGTTTTTGCTTTTCTCGTAAAATAGTTAACTTTTCTTTATATCCTACCCAAAAACACTGCATCTCACTTGCATGCTTTTCTTGCAAAACCTTACTTTTAGATTTGCTTGTAGGCTGCTCTAAACTAGTTCCACTATCCTCTTGTCCTTTTTGTCTACGCTCTTCTTCCTCTTCTCTTTTATGCTTTTCTTGTAAACTTTTTAAAAAACATCCTTGTGTTTGATGTAATGCTGCTTCTTCTTCTCCAAAAGTATTTTTTAAATCATGCTCTGGCTTACCATCATTTATCCACTTTTGAAGACGTTGTTCTTGATTATCATGCAATGTAACTAGTTGTTCTTTATATTCTTCCCAAAAACACTGTATCTCACACTCATGCTTTTCTTGCAGCTCTTTACTTTTAGAAGACACTGTACCGCTAGATTCACCTTCTAAAGGATCATTCTCTCCTCCTGTTCTGACCTCTTTAGGTTGTCCTTTAGTATCAGTTTCAGTGTTTGTACCAGCATCAACGATTACTTCAACTGCTACATTGGTTTCATCTTCTGAAGATATTGTATCTGAATCATCTCCACGTGGTTCAAACACAAAATTACACCAAAGTGAACATTCTTCTTCAGATGAAACATCCTCTCCTTTTAACCAACGTTTTTTCTTTTTCCCAAGTTTTTCTTGCAAAAATAAATGTTGAGCCATTCCCATATGAGAAAGTGCCCCAAATTTTCTTTCATGTTGTTTTGCTAGTTCCTGTTGTTCCTCTAATGATGTTGCATTGTTATGCTCTTCTTTACAAATTGCTTTTAAACACTCATAAGCTGCATTGTATTTTCTTTTACAATCCTCTATATACTGCCTTTGTTTTTCTACAAATGCATCATATTCTTCAGTAGTTCTTTTTTTCCTTTTTTTCCTTTTTTTCTTCTTCTCTTTTTCTTTGGATTTAACTACTACCTCTTCTTCTCCTCCTCCACAACTTGCAGTAGAACTTGCTATAACACTAACTACATCTGCACCTCCTATAGCACCTGTAATAATATCTGTAGTGCTACTTGGTTGTCCTATTACCTCTTCTTCCCCTTTCCCTTTTGCATCACCATAAGATATTCCTACATCATGGAGAGGAAACCAACTTGGTATCAAATCATCATCTTTATCATCTTCATAATCACCATCTGAGAAATCAAACAGATCACCACTTTCACTACTGTTGCCATTACTATCTAAATCTTCATCAGCTTCTTGGGCTATTTCATCAACATCTTGGTCTTCACTTGTAGCATCTGTAAAGGATGCTCCTTGTACCTCCCTTGGTAATGGATCAAATGGGAACATATTATCTGTTCCTTCTCCGTTATCAGAGAAATCTAATCTAAGAAACATCCAGCTACTATTTGTAGTTCCTTGGCTTTGACTATCAAATGTATCTTGTGGTACTGCTGCTGTACCCTCATGTTGTTGGACAACTGCTTGTTGTAACCCTATGGTTGAAGAGATAGACTGTAATAATGCTCGTTTATTTCCTCTATATTGTTTTCTTTCTTCTTTCTGTTGTTGTAACAACTTTTCATATTCTTCCTTCTGTTGAAGAATAAGCACTTCTACTTGATCTCCATCTTTACGGTAAAGGCTACAAGCTTGAGCCTCACTGTCTTCCTTACATGTAAGGTAAAGTTTGTTTACCTCCTCTTTACAGATAGTTTCTAACTTCTCTTTTGTTTCTTGGTCAGCATTTTCCATTTCTTCTTGAAATTTTTGTTGTAACTCTTTCTTTTTCTTTTTGTAATCCTTAATATTTTTTCTAAGTGTTTTATTCTTTTTCTGTAACTGACTTTCTCTTAACTCTTCTAGCTGCTGTTTATGTTTTCTTCCCAGAGCTTTAACGGCTTCAGATTGTCTCTGTTTCAATATGCTATACTGGTTAGATATATGTTGAGCCTTTTTAGAACTTCCTATTGCTCCCTCTATTACACCTTCTAAAAAAATATCTGAACTACTGGCAGATTCTTCCAACCCTTCATCCAAAAGTTTCATAGCATCAATAGCAAATCCACATTCAAGCTCATCTTCAAGAGACAATGGAATCCCTTCTAATACTGGCGAGCCAGTCAATAAACTTAAAGGATGTGTAAGCCATGGAGGTGGAGCATAATTGCCTTCAGGCTTTCTATCTCCTTTGACAATTATTGTATGATGTTTCCAAGCACCTTCTTCACTATCACTTACTGTATTATTATCTTTGTCATGTTTACCATCTTGGCCTCCTTTCTTGACTAGTGGTTCCTTTTCCTCTTGACTATCTTCAGATGTTATTTGTTCACATTGATGAGACGAACTTGTTTGACTTTCTTTATTTTGTTGCTCTTGTGTCTGAGTTTCAGTACTAGTCCCCTGTTCTTTCTTTTTTCTTTTATGTTTCTTCTTTTTTTTCTTTTTATGTCCAGATGACTCCTTTTTATCCTTATCATCATCTGGCTCTCCAAGACTTTCACCTGAACCTCCCCCTGTAGCACCACTAGGACTTTGACCAGATCCATCTGAATCACTTAGAGAATCTTGATTTCCTTCTATTGATGTATTTCCACTATTCTCTCCGAGAATATCTATATCCTTAGAATTTTTATTTTTGGATTCATTAGGATCAGAAGTTACAGCGGCTTCAACGTTTGTTACCCCCCAGCCACTAAATAAAACTTTCAAATATGAACTAGAAAATAAAGAAGTTACACTTGCAGTTAGAGCCTCAGGACAACGACTTGAGCTAACTGATTGATCTACGCCTTCTGTTTTAAGCGTACTCTTTTTAGTGGAGATATTTTTATCAGTTATACTGGATGGTAATAGATATCCTAACAATGAAGATTGAAGACTACTGTCCTGAGCATTTTCTATCAATGAAGATTGGCATGTTTGAACGCCAGTAGAAGATGTAGATGAAGAAGGCTGTGTAGAATCAGAGGGGACTGGAGGATCATTATTTCCTCCTCCGCCTTCACCAGCTCTCCCTTGCCCATAATGATCTGAGGCATCATGATATCCACCACTCACTCCAGTGCCTAGAGGTGTACTATCCTTCTCTTGCTCTTTTTTCCTATTCTCACCATCAAAAAGAGATGTATCTTGTTTATTTTCATCAGTATGTTGTATTTCTTCTGGATCTTGTGATGTTACTATGCTTGAAGAAGACGATTGTAGCAGAACTGATGATGTTTCTTTAGTAAGGGCTGTAGAAGTAGTGTCTCCTGGACAAGTTATATTAGAAGGTTCAACTGTTGTGGCACTAGCTTTATCACTAGACTGTCCCTCTTGTGTTTCAGGGTGACTACCATGCATTGATGAGGCTGCATTTGCAGAAGAAGATTGTGCTGTAAATTGAAAGCATAAAGGTTTTCCAGACTCTCTTGCAGAAGCTAATAAGGCAGCACGTCTTGCTCTTTCATTCTTTTTCCATTCAATAATGTATTCTTCCTCTGATTCTTCTACATCTTGTATATCACCTGCGGCTTCTTCAATAAGTGCTACAAGAAGATCTCGCTCTTCTTTCTTTTTCTGTTTAACCTCTGGATCAGAAATATCTTCGCTGTCTTGTTGACAGCTCTCCTCAAACTCTTTTTTTAATGCAGCTTGAAGAGACAACCTTTCTTGTGCTTGCTTCTGCTCCAACTCTGCACGTAACTTATTAAATGGTTCAAATGATGTTTTATATTCATCTTCCTCCAGTTTATCTAAAAAATCTTCACTGATATGATAACCAAACATAAGATTTTTTCTACGCCGCTCTTGCTGTCTTTGTTCTAATTGTAATCTTATCTTTTCTTCTGGTTCTTTTAATTGTTTCTCTAATTGTGCCTTCTCCTTTAAATGTATCTTCCGTAGTTTTCTTCGTTTTTCAACTCCGTAATAACGATTTCTGTAAGAACTAGATTTTCTTTCTTCTGAAGAAAAATCTCCTTCCTTTCCACTAGAACTATCTTTATCTACAAATGTTGCCCGCTCAAAAAGTCGCATAATCTTTTCAGGAACATGACTTTCATCCATGGGCTCTCCTATCTCATCACATTCAGAACCTCTACTTACTACACCTTTATATTCTACCTGCTCTGTTACTTGTTCTATATCATTACTCAACTCTGAATCAGACATAACTTGAAGAATAGTACTACTGAAATCCGCTCCATCAGAAAATATACCTTCTTCTAACTCTGCATCACTTCCTAAAGTTCCAATCCCAGCAACAGCTTTCACCTTCTCTTCAGTGATTTTTTCTGGAGTTTGTTCAACATCATTTTCCTCTTTCCCACTAGAAACTTTTTGTGAACCCCAACCAAATAAATATCCAAAAATTCCACTATAACAACTTGTATACATAGTACTTTCAGACATAGTTGGCTGATGTAATGAAGCTAACAGTTCATTCATTTGCTGACGTTGTCTTTCTACCAATCTATTAACTTGCTGTTGTTGCTGGTTATGCAACATTTCTTTCTGTTCTTGCTGCATTAGGTTTAACTCTACAAGAGACATCCCTAACCTCTTAGCTTTCCTTCTTCTTTCCTCCTGAATTTCATCCAATTGCTCTTGTTTTGTCCTCTGCATTGCCAATAATGTTTTTCTTTCCCTTTGTTGCTTCTTTTGAAGTTTACTTATTTGTTTATCTCTAGCTCTCTTATTGCTTGTTTCTTGATCTACATCAGATTCTATATCATACCCACCTCTTGAACGTATATCTGATGAAACTATACTCCCACTACTTTCACTACTAGAAGAGGCCTGTGCTTCTCTTGTTTGCTTCCATAACTCTTCGAGTTCAGAACGAAGACATTCTTGCTCTTGAGACTGCTTCTCTAATAATAACTCTATATTAGATGCGTTTTTCTCTGCTTCTTTATATTCCTTTTCATGACGATTATGTAATTCTAACAAGTTATCACAACAAATAGACCAATATTTTTCTTTAGTTAAAATTGGACATTTCTTTTGGTCAGCTTTAAACGTTAACCATTTCTTTTTTTTCTTATCAGACCATTTCTTTTGATCCTTCTTCTGTTCCTTCTCCTGCTCATGACTACCTTTATCTTTACCAAGAGGGTCTTCATCTCCTCCTGTTGCACCACTTAATACTGAAAGCTCAAATGTTATATCGCCTACAGATAGACCTTCATCTGATTTAAGGTTCTCTTCAAACGCAGATACTTCTTTTTTACCATCTACTGTAGATTCTTTTGTTACTTGAGGAGATTCGTTACCTTGAGATACCTTTTTATCATCATCTGATTTTTCATCTTTTTTGTCCTGGTACATAATTTGTCTTGGAGCACCTAATGATAACCCAGCAGTAAGCCTACTATCTCTTTGTAGACTCTTCTTATGTCTTTTATTTCTTTCTTTTGTACTTATATAACATTTAGGCTTACTCTTATCGTATTCATAATTATCACTATGATCAAACTCTGAATGTTCTTTATCAGAAAGACTAACAACCTCTTTTATCTCTAGTTCACTATCTGAAGATGTTTTAAAGTCCTCACTAGAACTTTTCTCTTTTTCTGATTCAGACGCTGCTTTTTTCCATCCAAATAGCCACCCCAAGTAACTTTGCTTGGCTGCTTTTTCCTGCTTATATTTCTTAAGATTTTCTTTTTTTTCTGCTTCTATTTTTTCTCTTTCTTTTTCTTTTTCATTATAAAATGCCCATAACTCCTCAGTTTGTAGCATCAAACATTGTGAAAAAGGGCCTTTTTTAGTAGTCCAATGACATCTTTCTTGAGCATGACGTTTATCTATTTTGGTAGTAGTTTCTTCAACTGATTGTCGGTGATTCCGACCAATTGTATAATTTTCAACTAATAGTTTTTTAAGCTTTTTATTTAACCGTTTCTTTTTAGCCTGATGCTTCCTTTCTAAGTCAGACTCACTACTTTCAGCATCTTCAATATTCCCTTCAGAAATTTCTGATAAACTCTCTTCACTAGGATGAGTATTTCTTGCTATTAACTGTTGATGTTTTGTTAAAAGGTCTAAATATTGTTCATTAAGTGTTGCTTGGAGCCTCTCTTTATCTTTTGCTTGCTTCTTTTCTAAAGAACAAAGGTCATCTCCTGTTTTTTTTGCTACTTCATATTGGTGCTTATGCAACTTCTCTAATCGAAGAAGACAGTCAGTTATATAATATTGATGCTTCTGTAGCTCCATTTTACTTTGAGCTCGTTGTTTATCGTCAACAACATATGAAGACTTCCACTTTTTATTCTTTTTACAGGATGTTCTTTTCTGAAGTGGTAACGTAGATTTTTTCTTGCCATATTGTAACTCCTCTGGAGGAGATACTCTATTAAACAAAAAAGTATTGTTCTCTGTTTCGAGGTTAGAAGAATAAAAGCCTTGTTCACTACTTTCACTCTTTGCGTCAGAGCCAGAAGGATAGTAACATGAAGTGGATTCGAAAGGATCTCTCATAATACAATATCCAGGTTCAGAGCCTTGTGTCCCAAGTGTAAAAAGATATATTTTCCCTTGAGGGCCTGATGGACATAATTCGCTTTCCTGCTCTTCTTCACTAGAAGGTAGGCTTCTAAAAATCTTTTCAATTTTACAAAAATCAGGGATTTCTGGCGATTGTAGTATTCCTCCTACACGTTTTTTACGATACTTTACATGCTTAAGGGAGTGTGGTGTATCATCCCCTGCCCCTACTTCTTTAGTATAATATACACTAGGACGTTTATGCTGAAGAAGCGGTGGATATATTCCATCCTCTCTTAACGATTTTGGAGGCGAACTTTCTTGTAAACTCTCATCTTGAAGATCAGTTTTTGTTTTAGAAGAAAGATTAAATCTCTTGAGCCATGGGAGTCGAATACCAGAATGTTTTCTTTTGTGTTCTTTTTTAGCTGTCTGATAAACAGCACAACCAGGAAGATACAAATCATCTCTATAATATTTTTGTATAGAGCCAAATCCTTCTTCATTCATGACTCTATTAAAATATTTAAGTAATGATGTTTTACTTGGGAAAGGTCCTACTTGAATACTTGTCTCTGTTAAACTTTCACTTGCTGAGACCTCAACAGTTGCTTCTTCATCTGGATTTATTAATGATAAAGGGATACTACTTACAACGTCTCTGTTATTATATACATCTAAATCAGACGATAAGCTTTTAGGCTCATTTGATATATTGCTATATGAGTCTTGATGTTCTAACCTCCCTGGTGTGCTTTTTGAACTATCTTCTATAAAAATATTTAATGCTGTTACAGGGATAGAAGGCGTTGAATGTCGTCTATCTTTGTTAATATCACTATAATCTTCTTGTCTACCTTCTACTGTCCCTTTTTCTGTAGAATCACTTACAGGTATAAAAAAAATATCACGCTCTTGTTTATGCAACATTAACAATTCTTCTAATTTTTTTTCTTTTTCCCTATGGCAATCTTGCTCTTCGTTATATTGTTGGCTAAACAATGTATACATATCAGTACCATTGTTTAATGCTTCTAAACGCTGTGACGCTTGTTGACTCTGTAATGCTTGCAACTTTTCTTCATATTGCTTTAATAGTGCTACTTTCTCTTCTTGTTGCCTCTTTTCAATTCTTCTTTGTTGTTCCTTTATATTCCTTTTATCGTATTTTTTACTTTTTTTCTTTTTCTCTTTCTGTTTAACTGTTTCTTCATGTCCTCTAATTATAGACTCTATAGTTAAACAAATATTTGTACATCTCTTAGACTCACTATTTTTATCATATATACATTTTTCTAACAGGACTGGAACACTTAATGATCCACTTTTCTCATGCTCATTCTTTCTTTCAAAATTACAATTAATATCTGGGGAGCTGTAACTTCTTCTAACTCCCATATTTGGAATAGGAATATAACTCATGGCAGGAGGACCATAAAGTGTTAATGGGGCACATAAAAAGGAAGGAGAGAAAATTGTAGAAGAAGGAGGAGGAGGAGGAGGAGGAGAAAAAAGATCTAAAACAACTTGTGAACCAGAAGTAACTGGCATCCCTGAAGGACTGGTAGGTACTTGAGGTTGTTGTGTATTACTTGATGTTTCAGCCTGTTGAAAATCTTCAGTATTACCACTTTCCCCTAATGGTGCTGCAATATTTTCTTTTGAAGAATTTATATTTTTTTCAGAATCTTTATCAGCAGAAATAGTAACAGTTACACTATTTAAAATAATACATATACATAGGAACAAAGCTACTATAGCTCTCCACTTACTTAAAAAAGTATTAATGACGTATTTAGTAATATAAATGGACATAAAATACTTATTTATTAATAAAAATTATTATAAAATATTACTATAAACTTACATATATTTAATGTATTCCTAATTAACAAATGAATTTAAATTTTAATAGTACATATAATTATATATTATTTTTTTTCTAAATACATTAGAAATAAAATAAAATAAATATACTATATATATATATATAACTTTTTTATTAAAAAGTATTAATATAGTTAATTGAATAACAATTAAAATTTAATAAATAAAACATTTTTTGCATTTATAAAAATATATAACTAATATTACTATAATATATGTACATTAATAATGCATATAGTTATTTATGTATTAAATTAGTAGTAGACAATAATAGATTTAATATAAGATATTAGTTCAGTAATGAAAAAATATTAAAATACGACACAATAGATAACAGTATATTCATATATCTAGCTATATGAACCCCTTTATATATCATGAACGATAGTTCATACTATATTTAAAAAGGGTTAGAGTAAATAGGGATAGTGGTAATAAAAAATGGTTATTATGGGTTGATTTAATGACTTTGAGTTCTTATATATTAGAAAAGTTCTAATTATATCCTACATTGCTTACCTATTTGTTCCAACAAAAAATCTAATCTCTTTTTTTATTACTCAATATCCATTAAAAGTTACTGATCAACACATGGAGAACTATCATGTCTTCTTCCATATCCAAATATTTCCCCCCAGCTTTTAAACTCATTTTTTTTGTAGAACTATGGGAACGTTTTGGGTTTTATGGTATTCAAGCTATTTTTGTCCTCTTCATGATTCAAGACTTACGTATGTCTGATGCTACTGCTGAAAATCTATTTAGTGCCTTTATTGGTCTTGCATATACTTTTATGTTCATTGGCGGATGGATTGGAGACAAAATTATTGGAACCCAACGTACGCTTTTAGCAGGAGCTATTACTCTACTATGTGGTTATCTAATCCTTTTTATAGGTACAAATGGAACCATCACAATGGCACTTAGTATTATTATCGCAGGGAATACACTTTTTAAAGCAAACCCTTCAACATTAATAGCAAAAATATTCCCTTATGAACATCCAAAGGCCGAAAGCGCATTCACATTATATTATATGTCTATTAATTTAGGCTCGTTTATTTCCATGCTTATTGTGCCATATCTTTATACAGCATTTGGATTCCATATGGCTTTTGGAAGCAGCGTCATAGGGCTCACTCTTGCTATCTTAGCCTTTATAATTAAACGAAAATGGCTTGTAGGTCTTGATTCACCTCCAGGATTTGAACCACTATCCCTAGGTGATATTGTTGTTCTTCTCAGTATAGTAATAGGTATCAGTGGTATTTCCATGGTTTTACTTAGTCACCTTTATATTGCCTATACCATGTTATACTGTGCTGCAATTATAGTATTACTTATGATCTTTCGAGAAATCAAACTTTCCAATAGTCAAGAAAGAAAAAAACTTATTGTTTGCCTTTTTCTTATTGTCGAAGCTGTTGGTTTTTATATTCTCTATCAACAAATGCCAACCTCCCTTAATCTCTTTGTTATCCGTTGCACAGACCATATGATTTTAGACTTTCCTATAGAACCTGCAGCCTTCCAAAGTCTCAATCCTGTATGGATTATTGCTGCAAGCCCTATCATGGCATATATTTTTAGCCACTCAGCAAAATACGTCTCTTTACCTTCTAAATTTGCTGCAGGAATGTTCTGTTGTGCTCTTGCCTTTTTATCGTTAGGTGTTGCTGCAAGTTATACACAATCATGCGAAGGTATTATCTCTGGAAACTGGGTTGTTATTACATACTTTTTCCTTAGTATTGGAGAATTATTAATCAGTGGCCTAGGACTTGCTATGATAGCAAAACTTGCTCCTCAAAGAAGTACAGGATTCATGATGGGTGCTTGGTTTATTTCACAAGCACTTGCTACAATTTTTGGAGGATTTATAGCAGCTCAAGTTGGTATCCATCCAGAAATGAATATTCCTACTTCACAACTAACCAATAATTATGCAGCGCTTTTCCTTGCTCTTGGAAGTGCTTCACTGTTTGGAACTCTTTGTATGGCTGCTATTGCACCAACGCTCACTAAAAAACTTAGCTTAAAAAAATGACTGGATACCTAATAAATAGTAATAGTGAAAAAAATAGTTGCTAAAAATAAAAAAAAAGTATAGTTATTAATATTAGTTTACTAATATTTTAGTAAACTGCTTATATAATACTGCTTAATACTAAAAATATTAAACTAATATTTTTAGTTGTTATCACTACTAAATGAAAAATACTTTCCTAAAAAATTAACAAAAAATATAGCAAAGTTATTAATGAAAAGGATATCCCTTTAATGGTAACAAATACACAAAATAATGTTTGTAGACTAACAAATCTTAGAAAAATGACAAATATAGCTATCTATACTATTTATAAATCTATTTGTAATAACTTCCTATCATGTTCAGGAAAGAGTAACGCTCTATAAGCCAACTACTACTTTCTCACTTAATAGTATTTATTCTTTAAATAGTATTACAAATTCCCCAAGGGGGTAACACCCTTTTGTGTAACCTCTGTGAAGACTCTTCAACCCCCTCCCTAAAAATGAAGAGCTCATTGAAAACAATAGTAGGAGAGGAGGAAACCCTATGTTTTCAAGAAATCACAACAACACAAAATATCCCCTTGGTTCATTTATAATCCTTCCTAGCAACCTTTAACCTTCTTCTTATTTTTATCTCTATTAGAACAATATTCCATCCATATCTCTTTATAATAATTCTTAATAGTTATATAAGGAAGATAATAAATAATAATAATAATAATAATAATAATAATAATATATCAACACTGATACAGTCATGATATGCATCAAATATAAGATAATCTATTTAATCTAGATAAGTTAAGAACCTAATCAAAAGAAAAGAAGTAGATAACTAAAATAAAAGAGCTGTAACTTTAGTTACTACCATAAATTAAAAGATGGGATGCATGAATATTCTCAATCAGTATAAGCAAAAAAAGCAACACTGTGTGCTGGTTTATACTTTTCAATAACAGATTCTAATAGTTCATTTCCCCAAACAGAAAGCTGCTCACCAGTTTTTGAACATCCTGAACGAAAACGTTTAGAAATATTCCCTGATGCATGTACAGTAAAAGCATATAACCAATCTGTATTTGTTAATTTTTCTCCTACTTGTGAGCCTGCTCTAAAAGGTCGATATTCACTAATAGTTATAGGATATCCAACAAGTAAAGCTATGCGTTTAAGCCAATCACGAGAAATACCTGACCGCTCTTGAAACGCCAACACTAAAAGTTGAATACGTTCTTGATACATCATTTTTTTATTAAAATATTTTCCAGGTAACGCATAAATACGTTCCCAATTTGCTATCCACTGCTGATTTTTGAAAGGTTCCAATCCACCAACCACAGATGTACAATCAGCAAAAGCTTGATCAAGAATCCTCCCTTCAACATGTAAAGAAAGAGCAAGACGTTTTTCTAATGGATTATAACTCTTTATAGGAAGTAACTTTGAAAGCAATTCTGTATAGGACATTCTCCTATAACCCCCTTAGCCTAACTTCACCTAAAATAGGTATTTTAACAGGGTTAGCAGTTATATTACTTTCAGGAGAAATAATAACAGCATCAGAAACACCAGGAACGCTGGTTAGTGCAGCTATTAAATGAGATAAGACTACACCACTTCCTGGCTCATAATCATTATACACGTGTTGTAATGCATCTTTAACAACTGGTAATATTGTTTGAAGTGTTTCAGAGCCACTTAATGTTAATCCAATTTCCATATTTACAATAAATGGTGTTGCAGCAAAAACAACAGCTGATCGTGCTGTAACAGGCCTCATTGTATCAATATGTGATTGAGCCATAGTAATCACCTCTGTAGAAGGTGTACCATTTTCACCTGTAATAACAATATCCACAGTACCTATCCCTCTTCGAAGAGGATATACATAGGCCTTGCTAACACCAGGAACCTCCATAGCCCAACGTTTATAATCAAGAGCTGTTCCTCCTCCTGGTGGATCGCGCATATAGTCAAGAAGTCTTGCTAATAGAGAAGCATCTGTTTCTACATTACTACCACCTGTAATAGTAAGAAGCACATTTGTATCAATACCTATAGGAGGGGCAACAAGTTTTGCTAAAACATCTTGACATGAAGGAATAAGACCTGGTTTTTGAGCTTGACATGCAACAACTTGCATAACTTGTAATTGCTCACCATGACTAGCTGTTTCTGATGTAAGCACAACATGTTGAGTTGTTACATAAAGGACCCCTTGGGTATCTTTGATCTGTGTGCCTAAAGGAACAACACTGCCCGATAAACCAGAAATAATAACATGTCCTGTAGCTCTTGTAGCTGGTTTCCTTACAATACCCCTTAGACGTGCATGAACTTCTAAAAATTCAGAGTCTTATGTATCTGGAAAAATTTGTCTTGTTATCCAACTTTGATGATCATAAAGCCCTTCTACAGCAGATGCTGTCGCTGATGCTCTTATATAATGATCACTATCTGGTGTTATATGTGCATCACGGTCAAAGTTACGAGTGTCTCTTAAAATACGATTACGGATCTCTTCAAAATCTGGTATATCATATGGCATCAGGAAACTCTCATAGTATGGCTGAATGTGTAAGGACGGCCAGTAGCATCTTCAACATTTATATATAATGTACATTGCCCAGCAGTCGGTATTTCTGCTGACACAACAATATGTTTAGCTCTTTTCTCTTTTAATAAAGGTGCTAGAGCTTCTTCAGCATATTGCTTAGCAAGTATTCGTACACGTTGAACATCTTTCTCACGCTCAAGTTCATGCAATCGTGAGCCAAGAGTTATGTCCTGCCACCAAGTCCCAAGAGGGGTCATCAATCGAATATATACCGCATTTGCAAGGGTATTGATTTGATGTGACGTGTAATCACCTGTTCTAACGTCAAGTTCTGCATCCATTCGTAAATATTACATAAAATATTTATAAAAAAAAAGATTGAGTAATGTCAGCATATGCCAATCTTATTATATTTTCCATACAACCATCTAAAATAATTAATATATTTTTTTTATTTTTATTTATACAATATTCTAATCCTGCCTAAAATTTTTACTAAAATTAAAGATGATTTTTAAGACTATATCGTATAGTATTTATCAACAGATGAAAGACGTTTAACCTATTATAACTACTGTATGCTGTTATACTCTTATGCTATTTAGAATAACAGTATAGATACTTATTTTTATGACATATTCATCTTCACCAGAAATCAGTATTATTGTCCTCACATACAATCAACATGCATCATATACAATCCCCTGTATAGAAAGCCTACTGCAAACAACACCAAACAATTGTGAAATTATTCTAGTAGATAATGGTTCAACTGATGGGACAGTGGAATGGATGCAACAGTTATCATATCCACATCTCACAGTTATAGATAATAAAAAAAATCTAGGATATGCAGCTGGAAATAATGTTGGACTTAAAAAAGCAAAAGGAGAATTTATCATCCTGCTTAATAATGATACATTACTTCCTCCAGGGTGGTTAGAACCTCTTATTGAACCTCTTAAACATAATAAAAAACTTGGTCTTATTGGGCCTGTAACAAATCGTATTGGTAGTCCTCAACAGATTGTACTTCCTGGGTACCTTAATAATACTAATAATAGATCATCTAAAAAACCTATTAAACCCAATGATTCATGGGAAGAGGCTGCTATTGCCTATATGAACCACCAGAAAGGCACATTAACTTATACAACAATGCTTTGCTTTTTCTGTGTAGCTATTAGTAGGCAATGCATTGAAACTGTTGGCTTGCTTGATGAGCAATTCCAGAAAGGAAACTTTGAAGATGACGATTATTGTATAAGAGTTAAGCAACATGGATTTCAGATTGCTTATACAGATGCTTCATTTGTATGGCATTATGGAGAAGGAACACTTTCTCAACTTCCATCAAGAGAATTATCATCAATATGGTTCAAAAACCAAAAATACTTTAAAGAAAAACATGGTTATCTTTCACTTATTGCAGATCGTGCCAATAACTGCTTAAATAGCATTCAAAAAGCATTGGAAGAATTAAACACAGAAACACACTTTGATCACATAATTATTGAACGTTGTTTAGCACACTTACCGTATCTTCATGACATTCTTACACAACTTGAGCGTCTTGAAAAAGAATCACGTACTATTAAAGGAACGCTATTACGAATGGCAAAACATGTTGATGCTGCCTATTTTGGATCATTTTTCAAATCAATGCTCTATAATTTTCAAACCAAACAATGAGCCCTACTTCGCCAATAATATCCATTATTATACCTACCTATAATATGGAGCCATGGATTACGGACACTATTCATAGTGTGTTAAAGCAATCCTTCTCTAATTTTGAGTGTATCATTATTGATGATGGCTCTACTGATAATACTGTACCTACTATTCAACAAATACATGATCCAAGATTGCATATTCTTCAACAGACAAATCAAGGTGTCTCTGCTGCTAGGAATACAGGTCTTAGTCATGCAAAAGGACAATATATTGCATTTCTTGATGGAGATGATCTTTGGGACTCCCAATTTCTCCAAATAATGCTTAATGCACTTCAAACATCACCAGGGTCTAAGCTTAGTTGGTGTAATACTGTCATGTTCATGGACGTAACCTACAAAAAAAAACCACAACCTTGGGGGGATATCCATAAAACAGGAAATATATGGTGGGACTTTCTTCAACATACCTATTTCACAATGGGAGCATTTCTTGTTGAAACACAGCTTATAAAACATATTGGAGTATTTGATACGACACTTCTTGTAGGAGAAGATAGAGATTTTATCTTAAGAATCCTTGCATATCTTTATTCAAAGTCATCATCTTTTACACAAGTTATTCATATCCCAATCCCATTAAAATATTATCGTATTCATACAAGAAATTCTGTAAAAAAGTATGCCTCCCAAGCGCTCCAAGATGAATGGTATTATATGAAAAAACACATAGAACATCCTACTATTCCTGAACATATCAAAAAAAAGAGCTACTCAAATCTTGCATTTAAACTTGCTGTTATTGCTGCTTTTGGAACAAAAAATATTTCTAGTGCCTTATCTTGGTATGGCAAAGCAATAAAGATTCATCCATGGAACCTTAACCTTTATCTTCTTCCTCTTAAAAAATGTCTTCTTTCTCTTATGCCTCAACTAAAAGTAAATATCCCTGGATCTCTCAAAAACTACTTACAATAAATTCGATTAAAATATGTTATAAAAAGTAGGGAGAGGAGTATGTGTTAACATATGTTAGACGCTAACATACACGTCCTGCTGTTAACGCCTAACAAAAAACTTATAATCCTAAACTTACAGCTAACATTGTTCCTACAACAATAGCTGCTTGACGTAACATAGCCGTACAAAAACTTTTTTGATATTCTATCACTATTGGGTAATCAGCACGTCCAGTTTGACACCCATTAATATGTTCTTTCCAATCTTCACATAGATAGCCACTAGGATTAGCAAAAGGAAAAAGTACACGATCAAGCCAATAACCAGCCAAACCAGCTAAAAGACATAATGCAAATTTATAATGGATAACAGGTAGTTGCCTTGGTGAAAAAATAACTAAAGCTAAAAATAATAACACCGTAAGGATAACACATATACTAAACCATCTTCTAGCACTACATACTTTATTAACAAACTTTACGTTACAATGCATAGTTCCTCTTCCTTTTTTCAAAAAACTTACTAAAGGAAAAAAGAATAGGTCTTCTTTTGATAAAAAAAAGACTGACGAAATTCAGTCTTTTTTTTTATTATCAAAAAAACCATCCATTAACTAAATTAATACTATCAACTATAACTATTAATAATGTTAAGACATTGTATTACGTATTTTATTCTTTTTAGGCCGTCCAACTTTCTTAATTGGTAGTACTTCAAGAAGAAAGTCTGGTAAACTACCATGTTCTAATGTATAATTAAGATATTCTATAAGTTGTATAATTGGTATATCCAAAGCGTTTGCTAATGGGAAAAGATTTATAACAGTTATATTTCGTTCTCCTCTTTCAATCATCTGGATATAACGTTTTGTTAATCCTGAGAGTTCTGCAAGTCTATCTAATACTATTTCATCTTTATGTTTAGTTCTAATAGCTCTAATAATAAGGCCTAAATTTTTAGAAAAATTATTATTCATTCTTTCATTTGGCCTATTCTATACTCATTGAAAATAGAACTATATTTCTATATAATGTCAAATAACACCTATAAAATAAGAGTTAATTTGTTATAGTATATACCTAATAAAGAAATTAATAGGCTTATCTATTTAAAAATACAATATAAAAATCTTATATGTTTATTCATAATAATATTTATACATTACATATATACTTAAAAATGTCTTAATTTATATTATACTATTTTGTAGAAAAAAATATAGAGTAAACTATGTTAGCAGATTACATATTGAAATTTATAACTATATATTATATGATTAACAGTAATATACGGTATAACATTTAGACTAAATATAATATACTAACATTCTGAATAAAAGTAATAACTAAATAATAGACATGTAGTGTTACTCATCATGATTAAATGCCTTAAAGCCAGCAATCTTACAAACGGCATCGCGGGTAGCTAGTGATATATCTTCTTGGAGCATTTCTGTCACCATTGATTCAAAAGAAATCATTGGCTTCCATCCAAGCTTTTGCTGTGCTTTTGAAGCATCTCCAATTAAAGAGTCTACTTCTGTTGGCCTAAACTGACGAGGATCAATTTTTATAATAACCTGTCCAACTTTTAATGGCGCTTCTGACACAGGACGTCTAAGCATTTGAGCAAGCTTTGTAGCATCAATAGTTTCAATAATAGCCTGCTCATCTACCCCTGATCCTTTCCAAGAAAGTGTAATACCTAACTCGTTAGCAGCAATATTTACAAACTCTCTTACTGATATCTGACGTCCTGTTGCAATAACATAGTCTTCTGGTTTATCCTGCTGCAACATAAGCCACTGCATTTGTATATAATCTCGAGAATGTCCCCAGTCTCTTAATGCATCAAGGTTTCCAAGATACAATGTTGACATAAGTCCAAGTGCAATTCTTGCTAATCCTCGGGTAATCTTACGTGTAACAAATGTCTCCCCACGTAATGGAGACTCATGATTAAACAAAATACCATTACAAGCATACATTCCATATGCTTCACGATAATTGACTGTTATCCAATAAGCATAGAGTTTTGCACATGCATATGGAGAACGTGGATAAAAAGGCGTCTTCTCTGTCTGAGGTATCTCTTGAGCAAGCCCATACAATTCTGATGTCGAAGCCTGATAATAACGAGTTTTATCTATAAGATTCAAAATACGAATGGCTTCAAGAAGCCTCAAAGCACCAAGGCCATCCACATTAGCTGTATATTCTGGAGATTCAAAAGAAACTTTTACATGACTTTGAGCTGCTAAATTATATAACTCATCTGGTTGGACTTCTTGAATAACACGGATAAGATTTGTAGCATCTGTAAGATCACCATAGTGAAGGATTAACTTCCTATTCTCTACCTGAGGATCTTGATAAAGATGATCAATACGATCTGTATTAAAAAGGGACGAGCGACGCTTAATACCATGAACTTCATATCCTTTACGGATAAGGAATTCTGCAAGATATGCCCCATCCTGACCTGTTATTCCTGTAATAAGTGCACGCTTCATAAAGTAACCTACCATAGTTATTTATTTTAACCTACAGCTAAACCTGATTCCTATTAGATACTACAATTATCATAATAATGAAGCAAAATAAGAACTATTTCAATAACTATACAAGATAAATAAACATACCTCAAAAAAATATCCTGTAAAAACATATCAAGATACATTATCACAAATAGTAAGACCACGTCATCTTCCCTAAGGTTGACGTGGTCTTAAAATAGACTTCAGTTTTTCCAAGGCTACTTAAAAAACATAGTCTCTTAAAAGGTTTAAAAGTTTTTTAACTAAAGTTACCTAAGGGACAAGACCTCTTAAAAAAAGTTTAAGGATTTTTCCAAGGCTACTTAAAAAACATAGTCTCTTAAAAGGTTTAAAAGTTTTTTAACTAAAGTTACCTAAAGGACAAGACCTCTTAAAAAAAGTTTAAAGGTTTTTCCAAGGCTACTTAAAAAACATAGTCTCTTAAAAGGGTTAAAAGTTTTTAATTAAAATTACCTATTAGATATAATAAACAAGAAAAAAAAGTTGGCAAGTTCTTCAGAACATAATAATATATTTTGTATCTAACCTATTTAAAATACAAAATAAAATATATTAAACCTCTTATTTCAATCATTATAGCTTTACCATATAAGGTTATAAGTAGGATTTAAATTCTTTGAAATTAAAAACGGTTACTCCTTATCTAACTATAATTAAAATAACTACCCTATGACTATACCAGATCTTGGCTGTTTATCTTTCAAATGATATACATATAGACATGGATATACTTTCAAAAAATATATACATACTACTTGTTGTTTATTATATCCATATAATGGGAAGTATCTATGGCTAAAACAAAGGAACGTCTTCAAAAAGCTACACAAGATCTTACACTACGTGTTCCTCCACATAGCCTTGAAGCAGAACAAGCCGTTCTTGCAGGACTATTATTACGTAAATCTATAGCACCACAAATGGCTATCGACTTACAAGCAGAAGATTTTTATTTCCCTCAGCATCAAATTCTTTTCTTTACAGCCATTACTTTATATAGCCAGAACCAACCTATAGATCTAGTAACATTAGCTCAAAAGCTCCGTGATAAAAATCAACTTGAAGCTATAGGTGGAGCATCATATCTAAGTGAACTTGTTCAATTAGGTGTTAGTGCTGCCAATGCTGAATTTTATGCAAAAATTGTTCATGAAAAAGCTATACAACGTAGTCTTATTGAAGCTGGCTCAAGTATTGTTACGTCAGGATTTGATACAACTCAAGAACTTTCAACCCTTTTAGATAAAGCAGAACAATCCATCATGAATGTATCTGCTAGAAAAAATGTAGGTGTCTTTAAGCCTGTACATTCACTTATTAATGATCTCCTTAATACAGCCATGCAACCAGCAACACATGGCGTCACAGGGCTCCCTACCGGATACAAAGCTCTTGATCAAATTACAAGAGGTTTACAGCCTTCAGATCTCATTATTATTGC
This sequence comes from Lawsonia intracellularis PHE/MN1-00, assembly GCF_000055945.1. Lineage (NCBI taxonomy): Bacteria > Pseudomonadati > Thermodesulfobacteriota > Desulfovibrionia > Desulfovibrionales > Desulfovibrionaceae > Lawsonia > Lawsonia intracellularis. The sequence continues at coordinate 137,103 of NC_008014.1, read as the reverse complement.
AGCCAGACCTGCAATGGGGAAGACAGCTCTAGCACTAAACCTTGCTATGCGAGCAGCAATCACACAAAAAGCAACTGTAGGTATTTTTTCCCTTGAAATGTCAGATAAACAACTTATACAACGCATGGCCAGCTTATGGGGGAAAATTCCATATGATAACCTTTGCAGTGGACGCTTGAGTCCAGAAGAAGGAGAGCGTCTATTCCAAACCACAGAATTGCTTAATAACGCACCTCTTTATATCAATGAAACACCAGCACTCACTATGTTAGAACTTCGCTCACAAGCACGTAGACTTAAAATAGAACATAACCTTGATCTTATAGTTGTAGACTACCTTCAACTGCTACGTTCTCCACGAAAAGCAGACTCACGGGAACTTGAAATCTCTGATATTTCTCGTTCTCTTAAAGCTCTAGCAAAAGAGTTAAATATTCCTGTTGTCGCCCTCTCACAACTTAATAGAAGACTTGAAGAACGTGCAGATAAAAGACCTTTACTTTCAGATTTACGAGAATCTGGAGCTATAGAACAAGACTCTGATCTTGTTATGTTTATCTATCGAGATGAAGTGTATAATAAAAAAGAAGATAATCCTAAAAAAGGTATTGCTGAACTCATTATTGGAAAACACCGTAATGGTCGGACAGGTACAGTCGAACTTTCCTTCCTTCCTCGATATACTGCCTTTGAAGAACTTTCAAAATAATTATATCAACATATTTATACATTGGCCCCAACTTTTATTAGAAACACATTACATTATCTAAAAAATACACTCATACGTCCTGTGAATATAATATAACCCATTACCTCAACATACACCATGTTAATGGTACTCTATTTATTAGTATAAGCCACTATCACTTTATGCTATAATCCATACTTACTCACGCCAGTATCTGTATACCCAACTTTATTTTCTATTAACTAACACCTTAAAGGCTTGCTTGTTGAATATACCACAAGTACAGAACAAAGCATATTTCTATGATATCTACTACACTTGCTATATCTTCATTCTAGTATAATATAGAATACATCTTACCAATCTATATACAAAGTGTTATTATGAAAAAAAATGCTTGTATTTATATTGCCGGACATCGTGGTTTAGTAGGAAGTGCGCTTGTCCAAACATTACAATCTGCTGGATATACCAATCTTATTACACGTACAAAAGAAGAACTTGATTTACGAAATCAAGCAGCTGTAGAATCCTTTTTTGCAACAGAACGTCCTGAATATGTCTTTTTTTCTGCCGCTAAAGTTGGAGGCATTCAGGCAAATAATATTTATCCAGCAACATTTATCTCTGATAATCTCCAAATACAAACAAATGTTATCCAAACAGCATATACATATGGTGTAAAAAAATTTTTATTTTTAGGTTCATCTTGTATCTATCCACGAGACTGTCCTCAACCAATTAAAGAAGAATACTTACTTACTGGTCCTCTTGAACCCACCAATGAATGGTATGCTATTGCCAAAATTGCAGGGATAAAACTCTGTCAGGCATATAGAAAACAATATGGTTTTGATGCCATCAGTATTATGCCTACAAACCTTTATGGACCTCGAGACAACTTCCATCTTACAGAAAGTCATGTTTTACCTGCTCTTTTAAGACGCTTCCATGAAGCCATGGTTAATAATTTACCATATGTAACTATTTGGGGAACTGGCACTCCACGAAGAGAATTTTTATATGTAGAAGACGTAGCTTCTGCCTGTCTACTCTTAATGGAGAAATACTCAGAACTAGAGCCTATCAATGTAGGCTATGGGGAAGATTGTACTATCTATAGTCTTTCAAAAACTATTGCAGATGTTGTAGGATTTAAGGGAGAAATTGTAACCGATCCATCAAAACCAGATGGCACTCCTCAAAAATGGTTAGATATTTCAAAAATTAAAAGCCTTGGTTGGAAACCAACAATATCTCTCTATGAAGGAATCAAAAAAACATATAATTGGTATTTACAACATATAATAAATAACAATATATAATATGGTATAATACTATTTTTTATAATCTATGTTTATTAGTGTCTACTTTAGTAGGGTTTGTAAAAAAAAAAAAAGATAACCAACTATGTGTATAATCTACTTTGTTATTCCCCGACATCATCAAGCTAAATGGTCAAACCAGCTCAAAAAAGCAGCAAAAGGTGAATGCTCTATAGAGGAGATTGCTCCAGAACTTACAAGTGGTGTAGATGTATGGCTTTTACAAACATGGATTATTCTCTCTCATTTATCTGATACAAAAGGATATACATTTAAAATTGTAGAACATGGAATGCCTGACGCTATATCCATTTTCCATTACGATCATGCAAAACCGTGTTATGGTCTTTTTAATTGTTATCCTATTGTTGTCCAAGCAGATAGACCAAAAGTCCCTTATTCCGGAATACGTATTATACAAAATCCTGCCATCCCTCAAACACAACGTGTCCATTATATCCCACTATGGATACAACCAGGCCTCATACCAAGAAATCCTCTTAGAGGAACAACAATCGAACGAATATCTATTCCTGGTAGTGCACAATATTTACCCCCTGCTATCCATTCTCCAGCTTTTATCCAAAGATTAAAAGATATCAATATCAAACTGCATGTAATGAATGCAGGCAATTGGATGGATTACTCCAATACAGATCTTATTCTTGCTTGGCGGCCTAAAGTTTCTAAATATGTATTGAATACAAAACCTCCTTCAAAATTATTTAATGCTTGGCATGCAAATACTCCTGCGCTTCTTGGAGCAGAACCTGCCTATCAAGCATTACGAAAACATCCCGATGACTACTTTGAGGTTCAATCAACAAACGATATTATTCAATACATTCAAAGAATGAAACAACATCCTGAAGAATATACACGCATTCTTAATCATTATAAAATACAAGCAAATACTTTTACAAGACAACATATTATAGATAAATGGTTTTCTCTTTTTAATATAGCCCAACAAGCTAAGCAGATATCAACAAAAGCGACTCTAAAGAAACTCTCTAGTTATGCCTATCGCAAAACATATAATCAACTATTGAAACATATAAAAATTTGGGATGATTAATACAACAATTATCTTGTTCTACTAACTGCTTATTAACTTATCCTTTATTTCCTTCTAAAAAGAACTATCTACTATATATACTACTAAAAAAAATAGCTAGTAATTATTAGTAATACATAACAAAAAAGCTCTTACCCTCTTGTCAATCTTTTATTCTGTCATATATATTAAAGTACAAGCATCTTAATAATACCACATTTCCCCTTCTTACAATGCCTTTATCTTCCTTTTCCACTCTATGACATACTCACCCAGTTAGTCTATAAGGATAAAACTATGATTAATGCTATTTCAGCTATTACTCCTGTACGGCCTATAGATCCATATCCACAAAATATTCTAACAAACGAGTGTATCTATCTCTGTGAATTACCAAGAGATCCATCAACAAATACTATCCCTGAAACAATTGAAGAGCAAACCCAACAAGTCATGAAAAATATAGAGGCTTCACTAGCAGCCTCTGGCCTTGGCTTCCATCATGTAACAAAAGTAAGTATTACTCTTGTTAACCCATCAAACTACAAACTTGTTAAACGCATATACGATCACTTCTTCTTAGGATACAACCCTGAGTGTAGATTTCATGCTGCTAGTATGCTCCGTGAGCACTCTCAAATTGAAGTTGAAGTTGTTGCTGTTAAAACAAATGATCCCATGTAATACCCCCTCCAATTAGATACAACTACATTAAATAGGGTATCTAAACAAAAAATATTGGTACTACATGTTCACTATGTAATATCCAATAACAATAACGACAAACAACTCCTCCATTATAAAAACTACTCTTGAATCCTAGATATCCTATTCCTTAATTAGACATGAAAGATATTCCTTTATACTGGTATACTAGAGCTAATGACATTTACAAATAAAAAATAAATATCCCCTAGACATTATACAACGATATCTTATAATAAGATATTCTACTTGATTCTGATTGAGTAAAGAGAAAAAACCTATAAATAATAATATTCTTGAACTCCAATGACAAAAGCAGAAAAAGTATACACTGGTCTTTGTGGATTGTTTTCTATCCTTATTGTTCTAAGTAACCTTACCTATCAAAAATTTGTTGCATTACCTATTTTGCCATTCCATACATTTGAAATTTCGGTAGGTGCCATACTCTATCCATTAACATTCCTTCTTACAGACCTTATCACTGAGTTTTATAGTAAAGAGCGAGCTAATTTTTGTGTAAAGTTTGCCATCATAATTAATATTGTTGTTGCTGGTATCCTTATGTTTATGGATTCTCTTACTGCTACTGAATGGTCAAAGCTTGATAATGATACATTCCATAATGTCTTTGGATTTTATAGTGTAGCTTTTATTGGTTCAATTCTAGCTTGTTATATCTCCCAAGCTTTTGATATTATCTTTTATTTATGGATACGTAAAATAACAAAAGGTAAATATCTGTGGTTAAGAAGTAGTGGTAGTACGTCTATATCCCTTCTAATTGATACATCTATTGTTATCAGTGTGATGTCGCTATTTGGGATTCTACCTCCAGAACAGATTCTTCCACTTATTGGTAACAGCTATTCCTGGAAACTCTTTTTTACAGTTTCTATGATCCCTGTTTTTTATGGACTTGTTGGTATTATGAGATTTACTCTTACTGGAAAAAAGATACGTATACAAACAGACCCAATATCAACGACAACAAGTATCTGATCCTTCATTAATATAACTTAATATAATATGTAGTACTTTTCTGTTAGGTCAAAAAAGGTCATAAACCTGTGGGGACTAGAAACTCTATCACCAAAAACGCTATTTCCCCTGAATAGCGATTGTATCTTTGTCCCCACCCCACACTTACTTAGAGGGAGGTTGAGTATTTGAGCCTCCTGACTCCACACCACCATGTGTATGCTGTAAAAGAGAAATCCCTGCAGCAACCTGATCGCCATCTGATTCTAGCTTACCTGATAGAGAGACATCTCCTTCAACATGAAGATTTGTCTTCATCTTTGCTTCAGACGCAGAGAGAGAAAATGACTCTGTCTGCATTGTGATACCTTTTGTTGCCTTAATTTGAAGTTGTTCACAGTCGATTTCAACAATCTTTTCTTTTTTAAGAACAACCTTTGCTCCCCATTGATTGTAAATAGCTGTTTCACCATGTTCAACATGGACACGAAATGCTGTATTTTCTGTTGCAATGATAACTGAATGAACAGTCTTTCCCCCTATTGGAAGAACAATTAATTGAGAGTCTATGGGGACACCTGACGTAAACCCAAACTGTTGCAGAAGTTCTACAGATTGTAGTTGTTCTTGTGAAAGACCTTCTCCCTGTACAAGTTGCAATGGTGTTTTTGTCTGAAGTTTTGTCAAACGGGCACGAAATGGAAGTCTTACAGCAACAAGTGCTTTATTAATTTGCTTGTTCACTGCATCATAAAAAGACATAAAGATTCCTTTTTTTTGTGATACATGGTACTATTATAATCTACCATCTTTTTGAATATCTCACTATGTACTCAACCATACATTGTCTTGCTGTAACTTCAACAGTGTAAACGTTCCAAAGCGACCACCTATAAATGTTCTCTTTGTAAGAAAAAACGTTTCATCTATTTCATGAGGTTCACTAAAAATAGTAACTCGTTGTCCTGGTTCCCATAATACTCCAGGCTCAACAAAATGCCCCTGAACTTTTGCCATCACTGTAACACTACAAAGTTTCCCTTCATGAATAATATTCTCTGCTATGTTTGTTAAAAACTGTGTATTATCAATATGTCCTTTCCTGAGAACTAATGGACGAGATGGTGTGTCTGAATCTGTAGCAACAGATTTAAGGATAGGTATTGCCTGTGAAATTTCATTCCCTTGAGATTGAGAAAGAGCAGTTACAGTAGAGTATTGCTTACTGATATCATAGGTTACACTTAATTCAAGGACATTATTACCTACGCCTGAACATCTAAGGTTTAAACAAGCGACAGGTGCTTTTGAATAATCTGGACGAGCAATCTTTAGCGTTCCATCTGGAGTAAACCATGGCCATAATCCATTAGCTGATGCAGCATCCTGAATAGCTTCCCATGCTGTCATTCCTGGCTCTACTGTACTTTTCTGAAACAATAAAGTTGAAAGTGTATCAACATCGATAGTATCAATCCCTAACGGTCTTACAACAGTAGCAATCAACTCAGGAAGCGTTATCTGTTGTGTAACAAAAATAGGCGCTGAACAATCTAGGAGTATCCCTGCTTTATCACGTCCAGCAAGTTCCAAAGAGTGTCCTTTAGTGTTCACACTATGACGGATATGATCAATACGTCCTGTTAATGCAACAATTCCATCAAAAGCAAGTTCTACTTCAGCCCATAATGCAAGCCATGAAGGGAGTTTACCATCTGGAAGACCAAGACTTACACTCCATCCATCAGCAGGAGTAAAGAAACCTGAATCCACTGAATATCGTAACCAGTCTCTATGCATATGACCAGCAACACACAAGGTAGGACAAACATCACGAATAGTTGTTACTGTATTCATACAGTGTTCCCATCGGCTGCATAAATAAGGAGTTCCTGTCCAGCAGGAAGAAAATTTGGATCATATATCTGTGGATTTAAATGGAGGATCTCTCTAGCACGCTTATAATCACCATATAGTCTATGTGCTAATAAATAAATGAAGGCTCTCCTCATGCTGAACAGTATATGTGATCAATGGTGGACGTATATTGAGAGCTATTGTCCCAAGTGACTGAATAGCTTCTGCAGCTGTTCTTAATGGTTCTGAAAACCCATGGACATCTTGTGTTGGAACATTCTTTCTGACTGCAACAAGACAATCTTGAATACGTGCACGAATATTACCTACAATTGTATCAAGTTGAAGAGGTGTAAGGGTGGGGGTAGTACACTCATCCAAAAACAATTGACTTGCTGTAAGAATAGCTAAAGCTGTCTGACTCAGTATCACGTGTAATATAATACCTATAGCTATGATATGTTGAGAAGACATACTTACATCGCACCCTGAGGCTATTTCATCCTGAACAACGTATTTCTCTATAGTACTATTAGGAGGAATAGCTAAAGAAGGCACTTGAGGATGTACTCCTGGACTTCCATTAGACGTCCATTGAACACTGCAATTACCTACTCCTGTAGGATACTTTTCATTGTATTCAAACGTTTTCATTCCACAACTTGGTGTAATTTTTGGGAAACAATCAGACCAATAAGGAAATCCTTTCATTACTGATGACACTGGGATATGTTCTAAGATAGCCTTTTGAACAGCAAGAAGTTCAGCAAGATATGCTTCTGGATGCAAAACAAAAATAGTAGTTGAACGTGGCACATCACCCGATGGATCATAAAAATCTAATATGTCCATTAATAGTTGCATTGTCTGAGATTGTACTCTAGGTGATGTAAAGTTTGTTTGGATATGCCTAGTTACATGTTGAGATGAATGCTCTAATAAGACTGTAGCAGCATTTTTAGCAGTAAGAGACGATTGTTCTGCCTGTGTTCTTTGTGTAGTATGTGTAAAAAAATTTGTATCTAATGCTGAAACAATAGCTTCAAATACAACTTCTGCATAATCAGGATGTTGTGCTGTATGATCAATCTGCCATGTTTTAATAACAACAGTTACACTCCCAAAAACTGGATGTATAAGCTCTCCTGGTCCTGGTTGTTCTAGTGCTTCAATAAGCTTTTGGAGATTGCTAAGATAATTCTCTCCCCAAAAAATAGCACGAATAGGGATAGTTCTTGCTGAACTGCCCATATCTTCCACGGCTCCACCTGAACGATATGGATATTCATGCACAACTAAAGACTTACTACCTTTATCTGTAATTGATTGTACATAAAAAGGAATGCCTCTAAATTGTGCATCAAGTAAATCTGTATTCCAACCCATCTATCGACAACCTCCAAAGAGCTTCACCACAACACAATAGTTACTCTATCATTATTTCAATCAACCAAAATAGGATACATCATTATAATAAAAAATAATTATCTACTATACTATCCTTAATATTTACTATTAAACGTATCCTATTTTTTTTAAGATTGTTTTCATATGAAATGTATAACTCTATAGTATTATTTTTGTGTACTAAAAAAATAAAAAAGGTACATTTTATTACTATAATTTGGGAAATAATATAAATATATAAAAAAATTTTTTTATATAGATAAAAAAATAGTTACATTCAATATATAGATACTAGGTTCGTAATGATTGGTTAGAGATATAGCGTTCAAAAAATTCACCTAATACTTGTCCATCAATTTCTATAGTTGTCATTAAATGTATTTGCTGTTCCAATGCATCTGTATTAGATGATTGTTCTATATCTTCAAACAAGGTATTTGTATTTTGTGTTTGAGATAAAAAAGGAATAAAATTCTCTTTGTCTCTATCACTAGTATATTTATCAACTATTCTATCTTCCTGTGAAAAAAAAGAACTCTTTAATGTAGTGTAATCTATATTATTACCAATCATTGAGGAGTTCTTACTTATGGGAACATAGTCAAGTTCTTCATGAGGCATAACTAACGCTATCTGTGGACTAGTAGTTACCTGCGGGAGCTGGCATTGTTGTTCAGTAAATAATGGATGTTGTGAGTTAGTAGTATTCTCTGTTGTGGCCTGCACCATAGATACCTCATTATACAATAATGGTGTTGGTGCTAATTGTGGATATTCTTTATATGGAGATAACCTGCTCTCTTTTATATAACCACTACCATCCATAGATGTAGAAAAGTCAAAAGAAAAACGTGGGACAACATTTCTCAATGGTTCTGAAGAAAGAGAACTCACCCTGCTATAGGTTTCTGTATTAATGAAAGATGCTTCTTTTACTTGCTTATTATATTTATTATGTATTGTTGCATCTCCAAAATCTGAGGGCTGTGTATTCTCTATTCTCTCAAAAGGGACATCACTATAATCTTCTATAGGTAATGGGAAATATTGTTTAGCAACGACTCTCTCTATATCCAATGCAGAACCTGGATGTAACTTGGCATCTTCTTTTTGGTTTTCATCCATAAGAGTAATAGTGTCTAACGCATTAGTATTCTTCATATTCTCTTCACCTAACCTACACTATGTTAACACAAAAACCACAGAAGTATCCCATCCATTACCAAAAACAAAACTAGGATTATAAGTAGCATACTAACAATAGATCCTATCGTTGCCGCAAGCTTAGATAGGTTGTTGGCATTTTTTGCTGTCTGACTTGTTGGTGTCTGCATTCAAGAAATCCCTCTGCTTCTTGGACTGACATAGAACGAATCTCAGATAAGCTAAAACCCATTTGCCGTAAGCAAAGCTCTAACACTCTGTATTCTTTGAGGCATTGCTCACGGCTTTTAGCTTTCCCCTTAGTGTTTCCTGTGCATCCTCAAGGATACCAAACTCTGTCGAAGCAAGAGTAGCTAACATTTCAGGAGTAATTGCCTCATCCTTAAATGAACCAAGTTGTGTTAACGTTCTTGCCCATTCATAACGACGGATTCGTGCTGTCGATGCACCTATTCCTGCTGCTTCAATAGCCTTTTCAATATCTTCAAGTGTAGCTAATCGCATAGTAAAGGTTTTATGAAAACATCCTTGATCATCTTGGTATCCAATTTCCAACTGACCGCTTATTTCCATATTATTCCTCAATCATATCTGTTGCGAACAAAGAAATTGTCCGTCTTGCCTCTCCTTCAACTTTATATGCTTCACCAACAGATGTAACGACACACCCTGTATAAGCAATACGTCCTTGTCCAGCAGCATTTGTTACATCCTTTGCTGGATAAATAACTAATTTTGCACCAGTAACTCCATCCCAACGAATCTGATTGTCAGATACAACAGGAACTTCTACCTTTAACTCATATTCCATGACGCCAGAAGCATAACCAGCAATCTTACCATTTCTATTCATTGTACGTACAGGAATACGACCTGTTGTAATTGTTGGAGAAAAAGCGGTACATTCAACCTCTTGGCCATCCACTTCAAGTATAATTGCTCCCACATATTGCTGTAATGCCATTTTTCACTCCTTTAGACTGATCCATTTCCCTGAAAGCATCGTTATGAACAAATATCTCTTTATCTTACTTAAGTTCTTTTCATTTTTTTGAATGGTACTAAAAAAAATTTAGTACCATTCAGAACTACTATCACTAGAAGTCAACAACACACCCTTACTATCCAATTATACTGTCTTTTTCTTACATCATGTTATAAAATGGGCTATATTTTCGCATTATTCTATAGTCAGTTAACTGCTAATGATAGTTAATGACAGCTTATTATAGTATTAAATCAATTCTGCCTGCAAAAATGTGTAAACCATTGACTACATCAGCAGGAATACGGGCATTTAAACGATTTGGATCTTCAATATCCCTTTCAACAATAACACCCTCTGCATTACTGGCTACTTCTTCAAGAATTTCTAACTCTTCCATCTTCCGCAAGACATCCAAAACTTCACTACGAACTTTTGGTAATGTCCGTGTAGAAAGTTTTTCTCTTGGGAATCTTAGACTCATACGTTCACGTATAGCTTTACGTAAATAATCCAATGTCCGAATGGTTGTAATATCAAGTAGTGCACTATCAGGAGAACCTTCACTATTCTTGGTATATGTACTAATAGCTCGGACAATAGAAACAACTTCACCAGTACCTACTTCAAGAGGTGTAACACCACTTTTCAAAGCTACTTCTTGCTGTGTGCGTGAAAGACGCTGACTTATTGGGGATGGAATAATACCTTTAAGGGTTAATCCATTTAACGGACGAGCTGGATCTTCTTCTGAAGCAATTGTTGCAGCATAAGAAGCTGCCACCTCATATGATAACGATGGGGTCCCTGGTAATACAGCACCTGTGAGACGTCCGCTATTCGTAGATTCAGCTAATGTAATAGCATCCTCTAGTGTCCCTGCAAAAGCGTACACACCTATAGCCCCTCGTTGTTCTAAAGGAGCACCCATAGATGCTAAATGATCGCTCAATGCTTTAAGATGTTCTGATTGTGTTGTCCCAACACAATAAATTGTATAATCTCCTGAAAAGACTTTAGCTAATGCTGCTTGAAAATCAGGTTCACCTTGTCCACCACTCATAGGTGTCAATGTGCATTTCATCCCAGGGACAGAAGACTGCACAGACACTGTAATACCATTGCCACATGTCCCTTTATTCTTAGCCGTAAGTGTTAATACCCCTGACTCTGTTACAGAAGCAACTACAGGGAGTTCTTCAACAAGATTTACAGCTTGGGCAAGTGTCACAGCGCAGTCTGAAGGTGTATCATCTTTAGCAAGAGCCATAGAAACTGTCTTTCCAGCAATAGTAATACTTACAACGCCAGCACTTTGTGCTTCTCCACTAGGTGTTACTACTGCTGTTGCAGCTAAACCACTTTCAGGATCTGCTAATGGCAACACGGTAAGATCAAGATATGGATTTGCATGCATGGCAGCCAAAACCATTGAATGGATTTGTGAACCAAAACCAAATAATAACCCTGCAGTATCTGCATCAAAAATCCGTCTTGGCTCGCATGGCTCTGTTCCGGTTTGCTGTGCAATAATAAGTAAAGACTGAGGATTACCTGGGAGGGTCCGTACAGCCAGTCGTGTATTAAACTCAAAATACTTTCCTGGTTTACGTATGTTGACAGGAATAGCGTCAAATTGAATATTTGGACTTGCCATAGCTTTTCCTTTTTTCGGGCTCAAAACCTAAAAACTGTCCCGATAGTTATATCTACCGCTTAATCAAGCGGTGTTGTTTATAAAGTACGTCCTTTTTCAAGAAGAGCCTGATCACATGCTTCCTCTTCTCCACCTATATAATAGCAAAGTTTCAATCTTTGCAGGGGAGGCAAGTATGGAACCTGAGTATTGCCTATCATTGTCCCTTCTGGCATAAGATAGCCTGAATATGGTTCATCTAATTGGCGCTTCCCAGGTTCACGAACGTAAAAACCATATGGTACAATCCACTCTTGAGCAAAAACAGATAGGCCCTGTTGTTTTGTCTTCCCATTAAAGAGACTTGTTGTTTCTCCTGGGACTAAACATTCTACTGAATTAATCCCAAGATCTCTAAATGCAAAGATTGACCGCATATCTGCCAACATTTGATATGTTCCTACATGGATCTTTGTACTATGACGGCTATCTGCCTCATTACGGATGCCTCGAGCTGCTACAAGCAACAATAACCGTGCTTCTACTTTGTATCGCTCATGCGTTACATCTACAGCAACTGGTGCACTCTCTCCTTTGAAAGCTAGCCATATACCTGGAAGTGAGCGCACAACATGAGGAACTTCTCCATCAAACTCGCCACCATATGAACCCACAAATCGCAAATATGGTAACTGTGCCTTGGTGATACAAGTAATCATTGCATCTTCTATCTGTGACAACATATAGACTCCATATATGCTATGCTCATATAGTCAATCTTGCTGGTAATGGTGTCTCTTGAGCTTTCTTATACCGTGCTCCTGTGACCTTCCAAAGCCTTGTACCAGCGTCAATGACGACCATTTGCTCTTCACTATTCACTGTAGGTAAAGGCAGTACAATCTCCCCTTGAGAAACCTTTATAAGCCATGCTATGGCTTGCTGATATCGTTGAACAATCAACGACGTCTCCAAAGCTTCTGCACTGGTCAACCGATAACGGACCATATCTCCTACTATAAATCGAAGAACAGGTGGTACTGGCTCAACTGGCACAATATAACGTTTACCCAGATATGAATCTGCTTCTGAACTTGCTTGATTGATAACCTCTGTGAGACGAGGCATATCTATATTCCCATCTTCATCACCACATAAGGCAAGCATTTCTGCTTCGCCAAACTGTGTCTGAAGATCTTTATATTGGACGTACATAGTTATCCCAACCAAGGACAATCAATGATTGTTGCAGAGTCATACCAGATATTTGAAGAGCCATTATCTAATCTTTCAGCTACAATAACCTTACGTGCACTTGATAAATGAACAGATGGAACAACCAATACAAGACCTTCTTTCCCTCCACGACCAAGACCAAGAGGACGTCCTCCATCAGCTGTAAAACTACGGATAGTCATTAATGCCCGCTCAAAGGATTCTGCATTCAAAGGTTCTGTTGAACGAACAGCCATTTGCCAAAAACCGTATCCAGCATTACAACGATAGCGAACACCAAAAGGAATGCTATCGGTTGTAAAAACATGTTCATTTTCAGGATTTGTAATTACTTGGAGTTCTGGGAGACTACGCTCTTGAAATAACAAAGGACGCAATGGACGAGACACGTCCAACAAAAACCAAGGAGCAACAGGGTCAACAACAACAACAACATTTTTAACTCCACTAACTGTAGGTGATAAACTATTAGAAACAGTTGTTTCAGCACCAGAACCATCTTCATTTTCATAGATGACATGTGCTGTATCAAAAAAATTATGACCATCAGAACATTTTGTTGTATGTCCTTCAGCAAGAAGTTTAAATACAAGCTCATCAGGATGAACAGCTGCTGCATATCCCATTTCTAAATAGAGTGGTTTATATACACCAAGTTCATCATCTTCAATAGCTGTAAGAGGGATACTTACTGTGGCTTCATAAAGCTTATTTGCAACTGTGTATTCATGTTCAGCAATATCTTGAAAGACCCTATTCCCTATCCACTCTTTAAGTTTAGGGAACTGTCCAAGCCAGCCATATGTATTGGAAGCACTAGAGCTAGGAACATGTGTTGCTGCCAATTGCTACTGAGGCTGTGCCTTAGCTTTACCTTCTTCAAAATCTGCACGAAAGCCTACGCGAAGCGCTTCCAACATTGTATTTGTTACAATAGCCATTATTGGCACTCCTTCTTATGTTTAATAAACGTTTCCACACTCATGCCCAGTTGTGACCGAACATGCTCCTCCTCTGTGGATAACAAAGCAGATTGTCCATACCCACTTTGACTTATATGAGACCCCTGACGTGTCTGCATAGACACAAGCGCAGCCATAGAAGTAGATGCTTCAAGAAAAGCACGTAACACTTCAGGATAACTCACCGCACACGCACGAGCCCAAGCTTCACAACTATGCTGTAGTCTACCATCAGACAATGCTTTCTCTATACATTGTTCTAGCTTTAGTGATTCTTCCTTACATTCGTATTCTTTGATACGTTCTTTTAATGATACAACTTCTTTTTGTGCTTCATGGTATAGTCCCATAAGCTCTGAGAAACGATCACTTGAAGCCTCTTGCTGTATATTAGATTTGGTAGAAACACTTCTATTCTTTTTAGAACGTTTTTGTTGTCCCTGGGTTTTTTTTATCTCTTCAAGAAATGCTGTTGCAGAAGCTTCTAAAGAAGAAACATTCTCTTTAAACAGATCGGTTTCTCCCTTTTCACAAAATTCCATTGCTAAGTGAAGAGCTCCACCTTTTTCCTGTAGAGGGTTAGACCCAGTATGTGAATATTTCTTCTTAGGAAGTTGTATTGTAGTATGTGTTTTAGCTTTTACAGGTTCCATTCCATCTAAAGCAGGCATATTTGTCAGTGCTGCACTACAAAGCTCTAATACTTCTCCTGTTGTTGCATCAAAAAGAAATGTGGGAGAAATATATTTATATTCCCCTGCTCGTATGTATTCTTTAGCCCTTGAGGTCCATTCTACACCTGCAAACATTCCATTCTCACGAAGAAGTAAACGTGTTATCCAACCAGCAGCAGGTGCTGGTTGACCGTTTCCTTTTGTTTCATATGTTTGGTGTTCATAATCAATCACAAGAGGTGTCTTACGTGTCTCCCAACGTCGTATAACCTCCTGTGCTCCAGACAAAGTAAGCTGCCATGACGTTGCTGGCACGCCTAATGTCCCAGGAGGTCCATCACGAGCTGTAAAGCTTCCCAAAGGAAACACATGTATTAAACCCTGCTCGTCTTCTATGGAATCCACTGGAACTTCAGCCATTAGAGAAACTAATGTCCTGTTCATACACCCCCCAATACTAAAATTAACAAGATAATTTCTTTCAATAATTGTCTGCTAGTTAGATATCTTGTCTATATTTAATGAGCCTTGGATATTTGAATATAGTGTTATGTGTTACATCTTTTGTAACTAGTTCATGTTTGACACCATAAAACGATTACTGTTTTAAAAAAGATTGAAGAATGTCAGCTGATATAAAAAAACTATAAAGATAAAGAGTGGCTAATGGATAAGTTAATCTATATTTTTTAGTGTATCTACTATATAGATACGTAATATGAATCTACTATAATAGAGGTATATTAGTAAAAATGTTGTGTATTTTGTTATAGAAGTATTTAAAAAATATTTTCTACATAAAAAAGATAATAGTAATAAATAAGATACTATCCTTAAAGGACTATAACATATCTATTATATCTACAATATATCGTATTACATCATTATAGCTATGTGAAATATTCAAATACCATATACCAATCTTCTTTAATTTTTAGGATACCATAATTCTACTGTATATATTGATATAATAAATTTTATATATTCTATTTATAAAATACATTATTTACAACAAGTTATGTTTATAGCCTTCATAGGGAAGCTAAAAAACCTCCTACAACTACTTGAATAAATTATCCTTTAAATATAGATAATTAACACGCTGATTGTACTGCGCCTTTATTTATTATGTAGATAGAAACTTCCATATATTATGGTTGGAGTTATGAAGTGAAATGTTTGATAAAAACATTTGCTATACTCATTTTTTCTTAAAAAAGAGGAATACTACCAATAGTCATAATCCGACTTATGACTTCTTCTTTTTTATCTATCTCATAGAGCATTCATAAACAAAAAACAAAAGAGGATACCCTACACTACGTAACATATTATTACCTAATAGTAACACGTTTTAAATAAAAGTAATATAATATGCTTAGTAATATATCAAAAAATAAAATCACAACTACACACTAATATTAACCATTATACTAAGGGAACCAAATATGAAAAACCTTATATCACAATATATTATGAACTTATCAGATACCTTTCAACAGCTGATAAGAAACATATGTATATATAAGGCCCAAACATTTAATACAATATTACATACAGTATATGATAAAAAAATACATAAAATTTTTAGAATACCAAAACATATAAAGCTAACCAAAACACTTTTACAACAAACAATAGCTATATTACTATTACCTTTTTTTTGCTTATTTTGTGGAAGCAGTGAACTCCTAGCTATGAACAATGGTAATGGTAAATCACCTAAACCCCTATGCCTTAAACTTGGTCCTGATGGTGGTACTCATCACTCAGGAGGAAGCTCTGGTGGCTCTTCACCAATTACAAGTCAGCCACAATCTTCAGGCTTTGGTTCATCTAGTCCATCAGTAAGTTCTGGGAGTAGTTCCGTAGAAGTTACAAGAGGACTTTCTAGTCCTCAAGAATGTTGTCCTCCCTGTGATAAAAATAGTCTTGACGCCTGCCTGAAAGGAGCATGTATTGGTGCTGGTCTTGGTATTGGAGCAGGGATGATTCCATTTGGTGCAATGACAAGCTGTGCTTGTCCTGCGACAGGGTCTGTGGGAGCTGGAACTTGTCTTGGTGGTTCTGTTGCTGGCGCAGCATTAGGAACAGCATGTTCACTTTGTAAAACACATGGATGTCAACAAGATTCTCCCTATGTTACATGTGATAAAGACATGGTTAAAGTTACAGGTTTAGGGATTTCAGCTGGTGGACTCCTTGGCGCTGGAGTTGGTCTTGTCACTAGTGCAGCAACAGGTGCTCCCTGCCCAGACATGGCTGCAGCATGTGGAATTGGAGCTGGAATTGGGGCTGCAATAGGTGGTCCATTAAGTTCATGTTTATATGCTACTTCAGCAATGTGTTGCCAATCATCAAGCAGAATAACAAGCAATATTAGCGAACATCAGTCAAGTCGATTAGCTCAACACCATTTGACCTCAAGTACATCACACCTCCCAATCACAACACAACCTCAATCATTTTCTGGACAAGCTACTGATCCACATATGACAAATGAAGATATTGATAGAGGAACTTGTCCTTCCCCATGTTGTACTATGACAGACTATACTGTTAGGGTTTGCACGTATCCAGATCCATGTGATCATTTTGCAGGGTGGGCAACTTTTGGATCATGTCTTGGTACACTCTTTGGCTCACTGGGCGCTTATCTCCTTGGTGCTGATGTTTCAACAACTGCTAGCTTTGTTTCCTCAGGGAGTTTATGTACATGTGGTCTCTTAGGTATGGGTTATTATTGTAAAAAATATGGGAATCAACACTTAAGGGAAGATGGACATACAACAAGGGAAATAAATGATACAGAAGAATGTAAGACATGCTGTAAAAGTATATGTGAAAAAATGGCATTAGGAGCTGCTGTTGGTACAGGGGCTGGTTGTATTGCAGGCACTTGTGCAGGAGGCATTATGTCTCACTGGGACCTTAGTAAAATGATAGAAAGTGCTGCTGCAGGTGCAGGTTCAGGTTGTTGTACTGGTAGTCTTTGTGGATTTTTATGGTGGTTCCTTGGCGAATTAGAAAGAGATGGCTTTTTGGACTGCTGTTTAAAAAAACATGGCATAAAATCAAAAAAAGAGGGACAACCAATCACAGAACAACCACAACGACAACCACAAGTTTCATCAGAATTTTCAACAGAAGATAAACAATGCATTAAAGAAGTATGTTGTGGTGCCACAAGTAGTGGTTTATGTAATTGTTGTATAGGAGGAGCTAGTAGTGCTATGGCACATGGTTGTGGCTCATCAGCAGCAGTAACCGCTATAACAAGTGGTGCTACTGGCTGTGCCACAGGTGCAGCTTGTGCTCTTCTTACACACTGTTTAAAAAAACACCATCCTAAAAAATGGGCAAAAATACAACAAGCTATGCATTCTCTTGTAACATGTGTGGCAGCGCCTGTAACCTCCCAACCACAGCCAAGAGAGGAAAATGATAATGATGACGAAAGACCTGGACCATCATCAGGAGGCCATGGCTTAGGATTTGGTCCAGAAGATTATCCACTATTATCAGCAAATCAACAGAATAATAGTGATACTGATAGTGATGATGATAATGATGACAAGAGACAACAGAATAGTGGTAGTTCATCTCAACATGATGGAGGTAGTAATGATGGTCCCTCAGATGATGAACAAAGTAAAAAAAGTAAAGGAAAAGGCAAAGGTAAGGGGAAAGGCAAAGGACAAAAAAATGGAGAGCAACAACAGCAGCCAACAGCTCTAACAAGAGGACCTTTAGGTGGCATGGGTGGAAGACATGGGTACAAATGTTATGACACATTTATACCAGGATATAATCGTGCTGGACAAATAAGCTCTCTTCAAAGTATGCAAAGTATATTGTTAGGCTCTTCAGAACAAGTTCTATATTCATTACGGCTACTTGCACTAAAAGCATATACAAATACCTCATATGAAGATGATAGCCTTCAACTTATGACAAGGTTCACATCAAAACGTCATATACTTTCAGGTCCTCATCAGAAAAACACACAAAATACACTTACATCAGCATTCAAATCATATGCTATGTTTGGTTTTATAGATAACTATACAGCAAACTTAGAACGCAAATGTCGTGGAGGTCGAATTGGTATTATAACAAACCTTATGCCAAATGTACGACTCGGATTGGCTTATAATCGTAATAAAGAAGTAGCAAAAGAACATATAGGTATGCGCTTTGGAACAGCAAGTGGTTCTGTAAAAGCACAAACAACAACAGATAGTCTTTCAGCTGTTATTAGTTGGAATACAGACAAATTTGGCTTCACAGGACATCTTGCAAGTTGTTATGGATGGGGTAAAGTAAAAACAAATCGTTACTTTACACACGGAGACTCAGAGGTCGGGGCTAAAGGAAAACCAGATATCAGTTTAGGTGGAGGCCTTTTCCAATTAGGCTATAACCTTCCTATTACAAAACGCTTCTCCTTTACACCATACATAGAGTACATGATCTCAACAGTATCATGGAGTTCTTATAGCGAAAAAACTGGTCCGCTTCCTTGCAAAATCAGTCAAAATAAAGAATATGTTATGGAACAAAGTATTGGTCTTCGTAATCAATGGAAAGTAACAACAAACAGTCAACTTCAATCATGGGTTTCCGCTATCTCTGGGAAACGTACTTTAGAAGGTATCCATTCAAAACCATTAATTGCACAAATTGATAGGTATAAGGCATCCATTCCTACATATAAAAAACGTTATGTAAGAACAGAGTTGGGTCTTTCTTATGAAGCAAACATTATAGATACTATTAATATTGGTATAAACACATCCGTACGTCTTGAAAAAACAAAACGTTTTGAAGGACAGCAAATAAATACATATATCCAATATACATACTAGTATGTAACATATACAATTAGGATATATCTATTTGTTATCACAACATATACCAGGGCTTACTTGCCCTGGTATATGTTTATGGACTATATATCTATTTCGTAGAAAAACTATCTAACTTAGAAAAACTTATGTAAAAAAACAAGGGATATTACAATAATAATTCTCTCAACATATTATCTATAATAAAAAGTAGATGATATGTTTTAACTTATAAGCTATTCGGCAAAATGTCCACCTTTCGGTAAAATAATCACTCATTAACGACAAAACAATCACTATTTTTCGTTAAAATGCCCACTTAATAACGGTAAAATATCCACTTAGATAGATATAAAACCTTTATATATGTAGGACTCACAAACTACTCTAAGGATCTTAAGGAAAACAAAAAAAGAAAAAGAAAAGACATCATGTTATCTATTACTAATAAATAATACCTCAAAAATATCTTTATTAAAAAAATAAAAATAATAGAGATAATAAGTAAAAATATAGTAAAAATGGACTATTCTAAGCCTTCTGGTTCATCGTAATCTGTTGGACGTGGATATTTGCCCTGTTGCTGCATGGTTTGTATCCATTGCTGAAGGATGGCTGTTGCTTGATTTTCATCTTGAGCTTCTTTTTCTATCTTCCAGTTAAGATAACGAAGGTAACATGCAACATGTGCATCATCAAACTGTTGAATTTGAAATGCTTTCCTAAGATGTTCTAAGTGGATGCGTTTTAATCCTGCTGCAAAAGCATATGGCCAGAGCATACTAAGCATATCAGAATCAACATCCCAAATAGGATTTGTGTGTATTGTTGATGTCTGTTGAGAAGTAGAAGGTTGATGAGAAGGTATATGTTGTGCATAGGTTGGTTGAGTGACTGTCACTGACGGTAATAAAGAAGACCCATCAGCAAATTCTATATATACACCATGTGCATCACCAGTACGGATTTGAGTTGTATAAATAACTCCTTCTCTTACAAGTCTGCTAATGGTATTTCGCACTGTCCCATAAGAGAGTCCAAGAACAGTGGCAAGACGTTTAAGGTTTATTGTTACATGAGAAAATTCTTGCTTTAGTTGTGTAAGGGCATCTAATACAATTTGTCTTGCTCCACCAATAGTTGCGGTATTAATTTGAACAGTACTGAGTGCATCAGAAGAAAAATGACCCCAAGGGATAGATTGTGATTGTTTTTTTGTGTCACAAGCTGTCATTGTCTGTTTTAAACTATCATTATCTATTAATGGCTGAGTAGATGTAGTAGGTGTACCTATAAAAGAAGTATTGATATGGTTGTCTTCAGGTGAAGGAATATCTTGATGAGATATATTTTCTTGTAATATATCCGTTTCAAAAAGCATGCTCTTTGAAGGCTGGGTATATTGTAGGGATTCAGATGGGAGTACAGATAATGGGCTGTCATTAGCTGCCATTAAATTATTGTTGTCTACTAATGTTTGTTGATGACTGTCTGATGACTGATCGATGACTGTTGTTGATAGTTTAGTAGAGGGTATATCAACACTTTCTGGATCTGCTAATAGATTATTACTATATTTTTGTTGATTGTTTTTAGACTGTAGCAGCTGACTAGAATCAGTAGTGTCAATTGATGACAGTTGATGGCTGTATAGTACAGTTTGATCTATACTGTTGGTTGATTGTTCTTCCGGAGAAATTGATATGGATACATTGATAGATGGCTCTTTTTGAGTAGGAGCTATTTGGCCATCTTTTGGTTTTGCAGGCTGCTTTTGGGAAGTCTGTTGCGTTTGTTCTTTTTTGTTAGATACTTTTTTTGTCAATTGTTTCGTATCTGTTACTAGTTGTATGGTATTTTTATGTTTTTTAGGAATAGAGCGATTTTTTTTAGTTGTTGTAGAGTCTATTTGTTCATTTTGTGGATGCTCTGGAGGAGTCCTCATATTACGCATTTGTTCAGCAGCATCTTTTAATTGTGCGGTAAGTGTTGCTGCAAAGTCATCCAGTTGATTTTTTGCCATGGTGTATTATCCTACTCTGATTCTAATGGATGTGTGTCTGTAATGAGGGCATGTGGATTTTTTAGTCGAACTTCAATTTCTTGTGTCAATTCTCTGTAGCTTCTGCATGATGAGCAACTGTCATCATAGTCACATACTGCTCGATTACTCATGACAGCTTTGTTTAGTGTTGTATTTCGGGGAATTGTTGTTTGAAAAACCATATCTTCGCCAAATGTTCCAATTGCAACACTTCTGATAGTTTTTGCAGCATTATTTCGTCCATCAAACATTGTTAGTAAGACACCCATAATTGCAAGATTTGATTCTGTATCTGCACGAAGTGTCTCAGCTACTTTAATAAGATGGCTTACACCAGATAATGCATATGTGTCTTCGACACCTACAGGAATGATCACATAGTCGGTGATAACAAGTGCATTTGTGAGAAGTGTCCCCTCAATAGTTGGTGGGCAGTCAAGGATAATATAGTCGTATTCTTTAAGTGCTGCTTCATCCAATGCTTGTCGAAAGCCAAAAAATCGTTTGATAGAATTAGATAGCGTTCCTACTGTTGCATATACGTTAAGATTTGCAGGGATAATATCTAAATTTTCATATTTTGAGCTTACTGCAGCTGTAGAGAAAGAAAGACCTGTAAAAAGGTTAGCCACAGTTCGTGGTTGTTCATAGGGTGAGATTGTTCCTAGTGTAAGTGATGCATTTCCCTGAGGATCACAGTCTACAACAAGGACACGACGTTTACGTTTTGTAAGACAGTAAGCAACATTTACAGCACTTGCTGTTTTACCAACACCACCCTTATGATTTGCAAAGGCAATAACTTTAGCGAGCATTAATGTCTCCGTAGCTGAACAGTATAAATGTATTTCTCACATGATAGATAAAAAAAGTCAAGAATTACCAGAAGAAAATGTTGTTAGATAGCTTGAATATGAGAACGTAATAAGCTATATATTGTCTGGGTATAGATATTTTTTTTTTTTAAGATATCTATTAAGTATAGAAGTATCCTTAGAATAAAAAGGAATATATATAATATATAATGTTAAGATAGAGGGGGAATAGAAGAAAGTATTTTCTATATAGTAGAAAGATATATCTTTCTTTATGTAAACTTTTTTTGAAAAGATATCTAACAGGCCAGAATTAGTTGTAGCTATATATAAAAATCGTTGCTACTTATCTAGTGTAGATAGTTGAATATAGCTAATAGAGTAAGGATTAGATCGGAGATAATAGTAAATGAGTTCTTTTTAGAGCATTTTTTCTTTGACGAGATAGTTATGTTCCTTGATGAATGTAGAACATGTTTTTAGTAATGAAAGGTGAGGTTAGAGATGGCAAAAAAAGAGGAATCTCCTCTAGCATTACAAAAGAAGAGTACTAAAAATAGTCAACAGATTAGCGCATCTTCACTACATCTTTCCCAAGTAGAGCTTGAAGCATTACGATCATATAATACTATTTTGGCTGTTCAATATGAATCTTGTCAGGAGCACCATACAGAGCTCCCTCCACTACTTGAAGCTGTTATTCGTAACTGGAAGGCTTCAGGATGTCCTACATTAGCAGATATAGGTAGAACACCAGTTGAAGCACCTCAATCTATGTTATCAGTAGCAGAAGCTCAGGGGAGAGAAACCACCAAAGCTGTTGCGACTATTGTTAAAAAAACACCCCCTGAACAAGGAAATCTCTTAGTTTGGTGTGGATATCCTACAAGTATTTCTCGTGTTTCTCCTTTTTTCCCTATGAATAATAAAGAAAAAGGACGAAGAGATATTATTGTAAAGAATTTAAAGGCATCTATTCAGGATAAGTCAAAAATTGTAGAGTCATCTTGCTATCTCATTAATGAGCTTGTTTCTTCAGGTCCATGGGGTGAAATCATATATACAGGGCCAAAGTTGAGTATAGAAGAAGAGGATGCTCTTATGGCTCTATTAGCTATTATTGAGATGGGAAAGTTAGATCGGACACCAACTCGTAAAACTCAAAGACAAAATGATGATGATATGGAGCAGCTTGTGGATGATCTCCCACCAGCTAAACTTTCGCCAGAACAAACAGCAACATTGATTGGTAATAGTAAGAATACACTTCCTCTTTCATTTACATATAGAGGTCCTGTTCTTCCTATTTTACGTCTTATGGGTCATAAGCGGCCAGGAGCAAATCATTATGAGAAGCTTATTACCAGCTTAAAGAGTTTAGCCTTAGGATCGATGCAGCTTTTTGTACGTGAAAAAGGTGAAGACCTCCAATATGATCTTTCTCAAATTATTTCTAACTTACGTCTTCGACCAAAAGATAGAGAAATTTCTGTCACTGTAAATCCTTTTTTCTATCAAATGTATTTGGCGAATAGTCTTACATGGATCAATATTACAAAGCGTTTCCAAATTAGGGGTAGTATTGCTAAGGCAATGTATCGTTTTTGTCAGTCTCATAGAGATAATCCTGTCTTTCGTGGTAATATTATGACATTAGCTTTAGCGTTGAATATGGATCCTCATGTTCCTTTAAAAGAGACACGTCGACAGATTCGAGAGGCTATTGCAGAGCTTGTTGAAAAAAAGGTTCTTGAATCTACAAGTCTTCTTTCACGTACAAACCTTGTATTATTAAATAGAACAGCAGAAGCATTACCTTCTAAGAAGAGAATATCATCACAACACAAGTAATTATGATGGCTCATTACTGTTAATACTAGTCTGGTTACAATTAATGACAGTTAGTAATAATAGCATACTATCATTAGCTATATCTAGTTGTATTAATTTTTTTTAATAAAAAATTATTGATAAAACTAGTTAGATATTAATCGTCTATGACGATTTTTTGATATGTAAAAAGGTGGACATTTTGCCGAAGGATGTCAGTATATATACTAAGTGTTATAGTAATATTTTTCATATATTATGAATCAGATGGTAAAATTCGTCTGTAATTATCTGTTAATGACACCTTATTGCTCTTAAAAACAACTAGTTATAATAACTAACTGTCAATAGATGACTAAGTAATACATTATCTTTATTAACGTATCATTAACTTTAAAAATAGAGCAAACTTTTTTATTCATAAAGAGAAAGAATAGATATACATTTTTGCATATCAAAATTCAATAAAATAAATTATTTTAATAAGTTATTATGTCTTAGTGGTTATTTTGACGAACAATGTCAGTATTTAATCCTTCTATTTCCTAATGACTAAAGGAAATAGTTTGTTCTGTTTTTTATTAAAACAACACTTATGGAAGTATCCTTAGTTATATCTATTGGTGCATCAGGTATTATTAGGTGTCATTATTTATTAGTGTATTTTAGTTTTTTTAAATTTAATTAAATAAATCAAATGATTATATTTGAAGAGTGGTTATTTTGACGACTGATAAATGTCATCTTTTTTACAGATAAAAATAGTTATTGATTGTCATTAGTTATCATTAACTGTAATAGATAGTTCTATTATGAACGTATATGTTATATCTATGTATTATTAATAGGTAAATATGTATTAACTATTACATACACTATACGGTTAGTGATAAAAAGAATGTAATTAAAGAAGTTTTTGGACAATATTGTCACTAGAGAGTGAAAGGTTTTTATACAAATATGAATAGCTAAAAGGGCGCATTATCAAATAACTTGTGAGGTGAAAAACATTTATTTTTAGTTATAGCTAATAGATATGGGGATGTTCTTTCAAAATAGGTGATAATAGATTTAGCTATTGTAGCTTCTAAAAAACAATGGATATGTTTTTGTTTAGAGTATAATGTTGTATTTAGTTATGACAAATTATATATATATTATGTGAATACTAATAGTTATTATATAAATGATAAAAAGTAGTGTTTATATCTGTAAAATTGATATTTTTTATTGTAAGAACTACATGTTAAGATAAAATTTGACTTCTATTTTTTTGTGACTATTATCATTTTAAAGAACAATTCTAATAAATTAGATATTCTTTTGCTATATGTTTTATCTAGAGTTGTTAGGTTATTTATATCCTTCCTTACTTGTGTTGTTTAACGATAACAACATACATCAATATAGCTAATAGGTATCTTTAATATTTACTACATACTAGTCTAAATGTATTTATCCCTATCTAAAAAAATATGTTTTTTAAAGGGTTACTATTCTTAGGTTAATGCCAGATTATTAATGATAGACTATTATTTTTGTATTTATAATTATAGATAACGACGTTAGATAGTATAATTCTACAGTCATAGCCCTGAGACCACACACACACACACACACACACACACACACACACACAATTTTACTTCAGTCTAATACTATTTTTATAACGAGGTCCGTTTTGACTACTATCCCTTTAGCATATTTATCATATATCCATAACCCATCTTTTTCAACGAATATTGCTACTAGCTTGTGTTCACTACAAGAAAGACAGGCACAACTTTTAATTTTTAAACAGGATATAACGACTATAAAAAAGTGTTTGGAAACCGTAACTGTTGGTAACCCTCTTACTATTGAATTACCAGGTTTTCCTGAAGAAAAAAATGAAGATGAAGAGCGTCAAAAAAGAAGGATAGAAAAGGAGCAAATAAGGGAGGAAATAAATAGAAGAGAAGAAGAGAGTAAAGAGATGGAAGATAAAAATAAAGAATATCAAGAGAACAACATAAGAATAGAGCAGCCAATGGTAGAAGTAGATAACGTGCAAAAAGAACATAGACAACACGAAGGAGAATATCTTCATATTCGAAGACAAAACTATTTAAGGTTATGCAATGTTGATTTGGAATATTTGATTCATCAAGTAGAGAGTAAACAAAGGCAAAAAACACTTTTATATGATATACATGATGAATTACAATATTCTATTTTACAATAGTAATAAGTTGGTACAGAAAAATAAATTTATACATACACACACCAGTAGATGGGATAGCAGTTTATACAAATAGAGTAATATATAATAAATTCATATTTATTATACTATATGTATAGCACACAATTATGTTCTAATATGAAAAAAATATTTGTATTATATAACTATAGTATTTAATAATACATTAATTAAAAAGTTATTAAATATTAAAAAGTCTATAAAAATATTATATATATATATTAATATATTATAATTAATATATATTTAATATGTATATTTTGATATATAATTCTAATATATGAATATTAATATGTTTATATTAAAGTATAGATTATATTTATAAATAATAAAATATTAATATTTTTCTATCATAAGTATACAATAATATCTTAATTATAATTATTTGTATAAATTTATATTAATTTTTATATCAAATCTAAATATACATATTTTAAATGTAGAAAAAAATACTTTATATAAGTATATAATTTTATTATATGTATATACTATATTTGTATTATATATTTAATAAAATATAAATAAACTTTATACAATTAAATTTTATAATTATAAAAAATGCAGTACAAAATTTGTATTGCATTTTTTTTAATTATATAAAATAATACTTTATTTTTCTTTTGTGAAAAAATATTGATTAAAGAATATATAAAATATAAAATATATTTTAGTTATATATATATATAGTAAGGGAGTAGGTAATATTATTAAGTATAATTATCTTCTACTATATAAATGTTTAATATTCATACTATAGAATAAGTAGTTAATAAAAGGATAAAAAATGAAAAACTACTCACTAACTATGTGGAATATATATAAAATAATATATATTTATACAGTAGTTATTAGCAAACTATATTTTTATTTTAAAAGTAACTATCAGTATGGCAAACGTTTATTTTTATACTTTCCTATACAGCTGTTAAGCACAGTTAAAAGGTTTCTTATTGTAGCGACATTAGTATGTTTTTGTATTCTTTTTTATAGTAATGAATCTTTTTCTATGAATGGAAGTGAAGAAGAGCGTCAACCTTTATTAAGTTCAACGTCAACAACAAGTTCTTCCTCAACAAGTTCTTCTTCCTCTGGAGCTAATGGCTATTATTCTTACCCATCATATTCACAACCACAATCTACATATCCTGAAGTAAGTGCAGCAGAGGCAGGAACTGCATGTGGTTGTGGTAGTGGTGCAATAGGGTATTCTATGCTGGCAGTTATGAACCCAAGTATGAGTTCATTATGTGGACCAGCTGGGTGGGTCTTAAGTTCTGTAGGTGGTGCATGTGTTGGTGCTGGAGTTTCATTAGCATGTTATTTGTGTGGTTATAACAGATGGATGGGGTGGGAGGATCATAGTACTAGTAACTCTATAAGGACTGGAGGAGAGGGAAGTACAACAATGTATGGTTCTACTGGAACTCATCAACATAGAGAGCCAGAGTCCCCAGATGAAGGTCCTTCTGTAAGTTTCCCTCCTGTAACTGTTCATCAACCAGCAAGTCCAGGTAGTCCAGTTGTTAGTCAACCAGGAGGTAGAGGTCGAAGCTCAAGCTATCTAACTGCAGAAGCATCATTATTAGGACAAATGAGCTCATTACATAGCATGCAGTGTTTATTGAGTAATGGTTCTGAACAAGTATTGACTACATTACGGATGTTGCTTTTAAAAAATTATTCTGATAGCTCTAAATCCCAGGACTTCTCTTTTTTTAAAAAGAATTATATCAATAAAGACAAGGGGAAAGTAGTATCTGTCAAAAGAAAAAGAGGTTCACTATCTACAACAATAGATGTGCCATCCTTTTTACCCTATCGTTTTTTTTCATCTATAAAACCTCAGGATATACATAAAAGAAAAGTATGCTCTGGCCAGATAGGTGTTCTTTTAGACTTCTCTCCAGGTTTAACTTGTGGTTTTGCTTATGACTCCAATAAAAAAGAATCAAAAGAATATAAAGGGATACAACTAGGTTCAACAATAGGTTCAGTGAAGTCTAAAATGGAAACAGAAGGCCTTTCTGCTATTGTTGCTTTGAACCCAGCAAATGCAGGGGTAACAGGTCATTTAGTAAGTTCTTATAATTGGGGGAAAGTAAAGAATACTCGAAAGATTATTCATAAGGGGCAAGAGATTATTACTAAAGGCTCTCCTAAGGTTAATCTTCTGGGTGGATTAGTACAACTAGGATATAATTTTTTTTTATTGAATCAAGTGACATTGGTTCCTTATGTTGAATGTATGTTTTCTAGTGTCAGTTGGAGTTCATATAAAGAGCAGTATTCTCCAGGTGCTTGTAAGTTTGGGAAAAATAAAGAGCAGATATTAGAAAAAAGTATAGGCCTACGGAGTGACATAGGGGTATCAATGAATTCTTCAATGCAACTTTGGGTTGCAGGTATATCTGGATATAGTAAAACAAATAGTTTGATATCTTCTTCATACTTGTCTTCTTATTACAGACATAACCTTTCTACCTATGCTAAGAAGTACCAGTATATTAGAACAGAGCTGGGAGTCTCTTATGATGGTACATTTTCAGATAATGTAAGCGTTAGTCTGAGTGGGCTTTTTCGTCTTAATAAATGGAGTAAAGTTGATAATCAGAATATAGTCGCTCAAGTACAATATACGTATTGAAGTAATAAGAAAATATATACAATAAGATAATTAATACATACTATTTTATAGCTACAAATAGTTATATATGTATATATTGTAGCAACTATCTATCTTTTATTAATTTTATATAAAAGATAGATAGTTGCTTTATATTATTAAGATATAGTATAGGTATTATATAAAATATTCATTTAGAACAATAGATTAAGAAAAAATTTACTATTTTTTATAATAATTTACTATTTTTTATAATAATTTACTATTTTTTATAATAGTGTTTGACGTTATATATTTTTTATAATATAAATACAACCTTGAAGTATATAGTGTCTATCTTGTTATGAATATTTATTAGGTGAATAGAACCTCTCTATTTATTAAAATCAGTATCACACAATTATATTAATTATATAAACATGTTGTAGCAATTGTTACACAATATATCTATATATTAATATTAATTATAATAGGCTATTTTAATTTATATTAGGATCTTATAATAAATAATATATTTATTTTTTATTGTATGAAGTCCTTATCTTTTATTCTTTCTTTATAAAAATCTTATTTAAATAATAAAATCATAACATAATTCTTTTAGAATAGTTTTTATAGTTCTCTATGTTTAGAGTATTGATAGAAGGTATTATATGCTTTTTAAGTTATTTTGGATTACTATAAGTAATGTAAAAAAAATAATACAATGCTTTTCTTTTATATTGTATATATGTTTTTGTGTTGAAGATGTTTTTGCTATGTATAATAATGAAGAATGTGGTGTATCAAATGCACAAAGTGTGTTAGAAAATCCAGCAGTTGCTCATCCTAATACAAGTCCAGAGTTTTTTATAATAACAGAAGATTTTGAGAAAACAGAAGAAGAGGAAAATACAGGATGTTGTCCTACGATATCTAGTGAGATGTATTCTGAAAGTTGTCCTAATCCATTTTGTCACCCTTTAGAATTTTATGGGACAATGAGAAGTTTCTTTTCAGAAGGGTGTCATGCTCAATGTTCTAGTTTTGAAACAGTTCTTACATCAGGATGTATAGTATTTCAATGGGTTGGGAATCTAATTTCTTCATTATTTTCAGAAGAAGATTCTTCAACTGGAGAATGTCAAAGAGAGAAATCATGTTATGAGGAAGGTAACTTTGTTAGTACTCCTGTGATAACCCCTCCTAATCCATTAGGCCAACAGGGAAGTTCTTCACGTTGTTCAAGTGGAAGTAAAATTTTTTCTTCATCATCTGGTCCTATTAAAGAAAGTGTTTTTATTAGTTCAGGCTATAATTATCAAGATCAACGTAATGCATTAGCCAGTATGCGACATGTACTTTTAGATGTGTCTACACAACTATCTATGACATTAAGGGACTTAGTTTTAAAAGGATATCAGGAGAGACTTAATACAGGTGAAGCATATGCCCTAACATACAATAGGGGTGCACGTCTTACAAGAAAGCCAGTAAAGCAGATGAAGTATTTCAGTACTTCTGGAAGTAGCATGCGACATTTTAATGTTTTTCAAGCATTAAAATTGTATCAAGCCAATGGTAGTATAGATAGTCAGAAGTATAGTATTGAAGATAAGATATCTCCAGAACAAGTAGGTTGTATAGTAGATATTACTTCTAATGTATCGTTAGGAATTGTGTATGGTCATCAAAAAGGGAAAGTTAAAGAGTATAAAGGAAACGTTTCGTCAGCATTAGGAATATTAGGTACTACATTAGATGTAGATAGTTTCTCCACGATGGTGATGTTTGATTTAGATAAAGTAGGTATTATGGGAAGTCTTTCAACTTGCTATGGTTGGGGTAAGGCAAAGAATATACGAAGATTTTCACGTGGAGGAAAAGAAGTACATACAAAAGGATCGTCAAGTATTAGTTCTGTAGGTGGACTTATCCACATAGGATATCCTATAGACATACGACATGGTGTATCTATGACGCCATATATTGAATATATGGTTTCAATGGTACAAAGAGGTGGCTATCAAGAAAAGCTAGGATTATTACCATGTTCATTTACTGATGATATGAAGATTATTCATGAAAAACGTATTGGCTTATGTAGTAATTGGAAGCCGACTCCTTTAACGTGTCTTCAAATATGGATTGCAGGTACTTCTGGAATGCAAAAGACAAAAGGAGTGTATTCTACTCTATCAGTTATACCTAACCAATATATGTATACGGTATCTTTTCCTGTCCAAAAGGAACAGTATCTACAGGCAGAGTTTGGATTATCCTATCAAACTGCTTTAACAGAGACTGCCCATTTTTATGTAAATGGAACATCATATATTAAAAAAGTACAAAAAAACTATGGGGGGCAACATGTTTTTTTTCAATTACGCTATACATTTTAATAGAATATATTGTGAGAGTTTTCATAGGGAATGTTGTAAAAACTAGTGGTATTTTATTTTTGATTTTTGATAGTGTAGTATAATTTAGTTTTTTACATCTTATCTTTTACCTTATTCTATAAGGTATTCTACATCCTCTTATATCTATTATTATTATTATTATTATTATTGCTTTTAAATTATTTATCTATTTTGTTTAACTATTAGATATTATAAATCTATAACTTAATGAGGAATTTATATATTATAAAGTGTTATAAAAAATTAGTGATATTTTATTTTGATTTTTGACAATGTAACATAGTTTGTTTGTTTATATCTTATCTTTTATATTATTCTATAAAGTATTTTATATTACATTCATCTATTATTATTGTCTTTAAGTCCTTTATATTTTTTATTTAACTATTATATTGTATATTATTAATACAATAATCTACTAAGGTAGTTTTATATTATGTTAACGATATTTATATACTTTATTCTTATTTTTTTATTCTTTTGTAGAAGATATACTCATATGTATATGTATGAAACTTATTGTATTAAGAGTTTAACATGGGATATGTATGGATTTTATAGTTGGCTAGTTCAATATAGCATAAAAGTTTTTTCTAGAAATAAAGTGTTTATCATTTTTTCCTCTTTTTTATGTGTATATTTGACAGCTGGAGAAGCCTTCTCTATTTCTAGTATTAAAAGGGGTTATAATTCTCCCTCCCCACCCCCTCCATCATTAGTAGATTTATCGTTAGGAGATTCTCAGGATCTTGGCTCAGACTCTTCATCATCAGGTTCATTGTTAGGAAGTTTTCAGGATCTTAGTTCAGAATCAAGTTTTGATGATGGCCATAATCCTTCCCCACCCCCTCCATCATTAGTAGATTTATCGTTAGGAGATTCTCAGGATCTTGGCTCAGACTCTTCATCATCAGGTTCATTGTTAGGAAGTTTTCAGGATCTTAGTTCAGAATCAAGTTTTGATGATGGCCATAATCCTTCCCCACCCCCTCCATCATTAGTAGATTTATCGTTAGGAGATTCTCAGGATCTTGGTTCAGACTCTTCATCATCAGGTTCATTGTTAGGAAGTTTTCAGGATCTTAGTTCAGAATCAAGTTTTGATGATGGCCATAATCCTTCCCCACCCCCTCCATCATTAGTAGATTTATCGTTAGGAGATTCTCAGGATCTTGGCTCAGACTCTTCATCATCAGGTTCATTGTTAGGAAGTTTTCAGGATCTTAGTTCAGAATCAAGTTTTGATGATGGCCATAATCCTTCCCCACCCCCTCCATCATTAGTAGATTTATCGTTAGGAGATTCTCAGGATCTTGGCTCAGACTCTTCATCATCAGGTTCATTGTTAGGAAGTTTTCAGGATCTTAGTTCAGAATCAAGTTTTGATGATGGCCATAATCCTTCCCCACCCCCTCCATCATTAGTAGATTTATCGTTAGGAGATTCTCAGGATCTTGGCTCAGACTCTTCATCATCAGGTTCATTGTTAGGAAGTTTTCAGGATCTTAGTTCAGAATCAAGTTTTGATGATGGCCATAATCCTTCCCCACCCCCTCCATCATTAGTAGATTTATCGTTAGGAGATTCTCAGGATCTTGGTTCAGACTCTTCATCATCAGGTTCATTGTTAGGAAGTTTTCAGGATCTTAGTTCAGAATCAAGTTTTGATGATGGCCATAATCCTTCCCCACCCCCTCCATCATTAGTAGATTTATCGTTAGGAGATTCTCAGGATCTTGGCTCAGACTCTTCATCATCAGGTTCATTGTTAGGAAGTTTTCAGGATCTTAGTTCAGAATCAAGTTTTGATGATGGCCATAATCCTTCCCCACCCCCTCCATCATTAGTAGATTTATCGTTAGGAGATTCTCAGGATCTTGGTTCAGATTTATCGTTAGGGGATTCTCAGTATCTTGGTTCAGACTCTCCATCGTCAGATTTATCGTTAGGGGATTCTCAGTATCTTGGTTCAGACTCTCCATATAGTAGCGATTCTGGTGAGGAAGATAATTCCTCTTTTTCTTATACTCATGATGGGATAAGCCGTCGTCCTTGTATATTATCAGAGTTTGATGGAGTAAATAGTAGTACAAGTAGTATAGATACAGTGGTAGTTACTCAGCCAAAAGGATTTTCTGAAAATCATGCATGTTTAGATACAGTAAAAGCAGTTTGTGTTGGGGCAACAGCTGGAGGAGCCATTGGTTGTGGTATTGATTGGATTTGTAGTTGTCTTGGAATAAGTTCAAATGTGGGTTTATACAGTGCTTGCGGGACTTGTGGCTGCAGTGTTGGAGCAGGTGTTGGGTGTGTTATTTGTTGTGTAGGCCATTATTGGAAGGAACTCTATAAAAAGGATAGGTTGTGTTTAGCCTCGCCTAATTCTGTGCTAGGCAAATGCGATAGTCATACAGATAGTAGATCAAGTGAGGGATCATCAAGTGAAAAGAATCATTCTACTATAACACAGACACAACAATGTAGTAACACAGAAAAAAATAAGTTGCTTGGTGTAGATAAAACTACAGCATTTTTGCTTCCAGGATATAACTATAAGGGACAAGTTTGTTCTTTATTTGGAATACAACATATGTTGCTAGATACGTCTAAACGTATTTCCACTACAGTAAAAATGTTAGGCATGAAAGCATGTAGTTCTAATATAACAGCTAATGAGCATACTAGATTTGGGTCACATTTTCGGCGTTTAGCTTCTAAAAAGTCAAAGCATATTTTTTCTGGAATAACTAATAACATCCCTTATAGAATAACTACATCATTAGATAGTTACTGTTCAAATATGGAATATAAAGCAGCCTCAGGGCAGATGGGAGTTCTTTTTGATCTTTGGCCTACACTGACTGCTGGATTTATTTATGGTCGTCATAACGATAGAGTCCAGAAGACAAATGGGATGCAGGGAGATTTAAAGAGTAGCTCAGTGAGCACAAGAAAGAAGTTAGACAGTCTTTCAGCAGTTGTTGCATGGAACACAAAGAAAAATGGTTTTATAGGACATATTGTAACATACTATGGTTGGGGTACTGTAACAAATATACGCTCTGTTCCCCATGCTGATTGTATGGTCAAGACTAAAGGTACATCAGAGATACAATCAATAGCAGGACTTATTCAACTAGGGTATAATCTACAACTTTCATCAGAAATAGTATGTATTCCTTATGTTGAGTATATGTTTTCATCTATTAGATGTGCAGGTTATCAAGAGTATACAGGGATATTACCTTCGAAGTTTACTAGAAATAATGAACAAACACAGGAAAAAAGTATTGGTTTACGTAGTCAGTACAAAGTAAGTCAAAATTCTCAACTACAAGGATGGATTTCATATGTATCTGGACAGTATCATTTTGCAGAATTTAAATCTACACTTTTAGGAATAC
Source organism: Lawsonia intracellularis PHE/MN1-00 (assembly GCF_000055945.1). NCBI lineage: Bacteria > Pseudomonadati > Thermodesulfobacteriota > Desulfovibrionia > Desulfovibrionales > Desulfovibrionaceae > Lawsonia > Lawsonia intracellularis. Next base: position 102,222 of record NC_008014.1, on the reverse strand, counting down.
CTAATATTAGATATAGTGTTTCTATCCCTTCTTATAAGAAAGAGTATAGTGGAACTGAAATTGGAATGATTCATGAGTCAAAGCTTACCTCTAGATGTACTATAGGAGCACATATGATTATACATTTATATCATAATAGTGTTTATAATATGTATACAGGAGCACAGATACGTTATCATTATTGATTCAGCTTATTGAAAAGAAATAGATATAAATGGAATAAATATACTTATTACAAATAGATTACTACATTATGTAGTTAGTATATATCATAGTAAATTAATATATATTTAGTTGTATTAATAGTTAATTAATACACTCTGTTATAAGAGGATAATACTAGTATTATCCTCTTATTTTATTATATATAGTTATTAATTACTATTAGTTAATAATTAATAACTATATATATATATACAATATTAATATATTGTATGTAATATATATATATATAGTTTTTATATATAAAATATAATTATATATAGTTATTATAATAATTATTACTTATTTTTTATTATATATTATTTTAATATTATAGTATAGTTGAGTATACAAAGATATAATTATAGTTTTTATATAGGTATTCATTTTTGAAAAAATTAATGCAACAAACGATATGTATACAACAAGTAATGAAAGTTTTTTTTCTCTTTCTTTACATTTTATTAGTTGATAGCGTTGAAATATCATTAGCTATGCATAAGCAGGTTGGTTTAGACTTAAGGTTTAGAAGTAGTTTTAGTAGTAATCAATGTTGCTGGTTATCTATCCCTAATATGTATAGTATTCTAAGGAATAGTGTAGAAAAAGACTTACAAATCTGGGAAGAAGAAAGACAATGTTGTAAGGCAAATATGAAGTGGTTAAGGAGTCAAATAAATTTTTTCCATAAAGAAATTTTAATTTTAGAAAGTCAGATTACTTACTGGAGAGAGCAACAACGTTATTGGAATAGCTCTTCAGGAAGAGCATGGCGTAATTCTTTTTTGTTTTGGCAGGATAGAGCTCATCATGGGGACAAATATAAGAGAAGGTTCTATAAAGAACGTTGTACCTTTTCTGAGGATTGCAGAAAAAATACTTGGATAGCCAGTGGTTTTTGTTGGCATTGTGAAATTGATGCAAAAGCAGAAGTAAAAAAACTACAAAAATCCATTGAACAAACACAAAAAAAGATAGTAATGTTAGAGAGTTGTCGTCAGCAACTTAATAATAATGCTTTAAAAGGGTATCTTGAAAGAAAGAAAACATGGAAACAAAGGTTTTGTTTATGGACAGCTGCAGACCAAAGAGCATTAGGTATGTTTCAACAACAATCTGATGATGAAGATGATTTAACTCATGTAGATAGTTCAAGTGATGAGGATAGTAATAGCAGTAGCGATGAGTATGAAAGTTGTGATGAAGAATTTTTTGATGCAGTTGAAGATCTGTCAACAGCAGGTTTACAAGATGAATCTGAAGCACCAGCCAGAGGTATAGTCTTATCTACTCAAGGAAATAAAGAAGGAGCTAAGGATAGTACAACTGATGGTGGTCAGCAGTCATCAGAAGTGAAGTATTCATCTTTGAAGCTGATGGGGCAATCAGCATGTAAAGTTAAAGCAGATTTTATTCCTGGGTATAATTTAGGTGGCCATATAAGTTCATTGATTGGTATGCAGGGAATCCTGCTAGATATTTCCGACCAAGTATCTATCATACTAAAAACATTACCCTTGAAAGCATATGAGTTTTCTGATGATGAGATAGATAATTTCTCTCTTAATAGAAAGAATGCGTTAGTGTTTTTGACAGGTAGGAAGCGGTTGCATAGGTTGTATCCAACATTTAGTAAAAAAGAAAAAGTACATTTTCCTTTGTATCGTACATTTTTTACTGTAGAAGGATATAAGACAAACTTAGAATATAAAACACGTTTAGGTCAGGCCGGAATCATTATAGATAGCTGTTCAGACATGTGTATTGGATTATCATACTATCATCAGGCTAATGAAATGAAGAAATATGGTGAAGTAAGGCTAGGCTCAGGGATAGGTTCTTCAAAAGCTAAAACAGAATTAGAAGCTATTTCAGCAATGATGGTTTGGAATCCAAATAAAAAAGGTATTACTGGTCATATAGTTAGCTTTTATGGATGGGGAAGTATAAAGAATACACGTTCGTTTACCCATATGGATGGTGAGTTGCATGTTAAAGGTAACCCAGAAGCATATTTGATGGGAGGATTGTTACAGGTAGGATATACTATTTTTCAAAGCAATACCTTATCCGTCACGCCATATATAGAACTTATGGCTTCAACTGTTGGTTGGAATGCATTTAAAGAATTTTCAGGATTGCTGCCATGTGAAGTAAGTAGGAATACTGAACGTAAGGTGGAAAAAAGGATAGGGATACGTAGTCATTGGAAGACAACAAACACTTCTCAGCTACAAACATGGATGTCAGCTGTTTTAGGAACACAGCATACAAATAGTATAAGTAGTAAGCCAATTATAGCTCTAACGGATAAATATAAAGCATCTGTCCCAGGGTATAAAAGAAACTATACAAGATTTGAATGTGGTTTTGTGTATTCAATGAAGTTGTCTGAAAGGCTGGAGATGAATCTATCTGGCTTAACTCATATCATGAATACAAAAAGATACACAGAACAGAATATAAACCTTCAATGGACTTATTTTTATTAATTTTTATAATAGGTTTTTATTATACTATTTTTTATTTATTAAACTATACATAGACACATAATCTTACATTTTTTATCTATTAGAAATTGCAGTATATTTTTTAATATATAAATAACTTTTATATATTGTTATATATCTGACTGTATTTTTTAACAGAATATAGATTTTATCCTTATCTATTAATCTACTATTTGTACTAAAGACTTAGTATGTTAATTGACAATACATATATCATTACTATTATATTTTTGACTGGTTATACAAACGGTATTTATTCAAGCAGTATAGGTAGTATTTTTAATAAATCACTATATGATAGTTTATTAAATATTATTATATAGATAAACGTTACTTATATTAATAAGTACTCCTTATTAGAATATCTCATATTATTAATTGCTACATATTATAACTACACGTATTCCCACCGAAATATCGTATTATAGCCTATACAAATAAAAAAATAACACTTCTTTTTTACTTCTAAAAAATAACCTTTTGTTCTTTATAAGGACAAGGTTGGCTAGTGTGGCTATGTATTTTTTTAATATAGTTAGCCAGTTAGCCATATCTATAGTCCAACTTTACTTTCAGCAAGTTTTAGATTTTCTGCCGCTAAATATCCCATCCTTCCAATATAAAATTTTAATTAGTGAAAACTGCTATGAGAAAGGTAGCCTTTGGATTGAACGCTAAACCTCTTATGGCTTCAATAGATGAGTATAGTGTTTCTATTCCATCAAAAAAAAAGACAATATATGAGAACAGAAGTTGTGCTTTCTTATACAGCAAAGCTTACAAAAAGACTTGAAGTTGGAGTAAATGGATTAATGCATTTTGATAAAGTAAAAAAGCTTGAGAGACAAAAATTTGATGTTCAAATGCAATATAAATATTGATACTATATTTGGAATACATAGTGTATCAGTATCAAGATGGAGTTGATACTGAAGAGGTGGACTAAAACGGCCTAATTGTAATAGTTAGGCCGTTCTATTTTTTTATTGTAGAACTTTAGATCATAAATACTTATTAAATACTAGACTACATTAATATTAAATTATTAATGTAGTTTTTTATATATAAACATCATTTTTAAAATTTGTTTATTATTTAATATATTGAAATACATTACTAATTAATTAATATTATTTATTTTAAAATTATATAGTAAAAAAATATTTTATATGTATTTAATTTAACTATTATCTATATACATTTATAATATTATTAATTAGTGTTTCTTTTCTTCATAATGTTTATATACACATTAGTTTTTCTTTTTGAATTATCTATTAATCTTCAAATTATATAATACATAATAAAAAGTATCTATATCTTTTGTATTTTAATCACATAATGAAAAAATATTGTTTACATTAAATGTGTAAACAATATTTATGTATATTCTATACATATAAAATATATAGAAATTATATTTATATTATAAATAATATAAGTTCTATTAACATATTAATATATAGAAATTTGTTTTTATAAAAACAATATATATATATACAATAAGATACAATATAAAAAGTATCTATACATATAAAAGGAAGCTTATCTATGATAAAGGAATATTTTATATATACATATAAAATTATATATATATATAACATGCTTAAAGAAGGTATAGAAAGGTTAATGGGTAACTATAGGTATATATTTAAACAACAAGAGTTTTATAATAAATGTATAATAAAAAATATATTACGGAAAAGTGTTGCAGTAACAATTCTTCCGTTTTTTTTATTAGTAACATCAGTTAACGCATTTGCTATGCCTGGTTTTTCTAGAAATAATGGTTTTAATCCTTTGACTAATTCTGATAGTGAAAGTTCTACTCCTTCGATTAGTTCTAGTTCAATGTTTAGGAATATGTGTAGACGGGGAAATCCTTGCCCTTATCTTACAGTAGGGTGTATTATAGGTGGAGTGTTAGGTACTGTCGCAGGTGTTTTATTTAGTAATATGTTTACTTTCCCTCATTCAAGTGAGCGAGTAGGTGCTGTAGTTACAGGTACTATAGGTGGTTGTTTTGTTGGTTTTTGTGCCGGATTAGGTATATATTATTGTTCTAAGAGATCTTCATGTGTACATGAGAATCCAACTCCAGAGGACGGAATACCATTTTATATTACCTTAGGTGATAATACGAGGGAAGCTAATTTATGCGAATGTTCAGGATCATGTGAATGTCCTTTGTTAGCTCCATCCCAAAGACCTTTTGGTTCTCACCAAACTGATAGCCATAGAGGTAGTGGTAATAGAACTTCATCATGTTTTTTACCAGGATATAATAGAGATGGACAAACAAGTTCGTTACTAGGTATGCAGTGTATTTTAGCTAGTTCGTCTGAACATGTTTTGATGAATCTGAAAGCGTTAACACTGAAAGCACATGAATATTCCCAAGAATCTATGGGCAACATGGAAGATAATTATTTTCCTTTACAGAAGAAGTGGCTCTCTGGACCATCAAGGGGTTTTATAAGTACTTTTAAGAATTATAAGCCTAGCTTTATTTCTTACAGGGTATTTGCATCTATGGATAATTATCAGTCAAACTTGGAATTTAAGGTACGTTCAGGGTCTGCAGGAGTAGTTACTGAACTATTTCCTGGTATAAGTGTTGGCTTAGCATATAACCGTCATACTGACACACGTAAGGAGTATGGAGGGATTCAGTTAAATACAGGCTCAGGTATTGTGCAGTCTAGGTCAAAGACTGAAGCATTATCTGCAGTCGTAGCTTTAAATCCTGAAACAAAAGGTTTTACTGGTCATATTGCTAGTTATTATGGTTGGGGGAAAATGCAAAATAATCGTTCTGTTACACATGGCTATAGTGAAACAACATCTAAAGGTAAACCAGATATGAGTTTAACAGGGCTGGTAGGTCAAGTAGGCTATAATATCCCTATAGCAAAATCTGTGACACTTACTCCTTACGTAGAGTATATGTATACTATGGTTAAGTGGGATGCATATCAAGAATTATCAGGGATTCTCCCATGTGAAATAAGTGGTAATAAAGAACAAATAATAGAAAAAAGTATAGGTTTACGTAGTCACTGGGAAGTAACAAGTGGCTCACAACTGCAAACATGGGTAGCTGGGATTTCAGGTTCTCATAAAAAGAGTGGACTACATAGTAGACCATTAGCGACTTCTATGCCATCTTACAAGGCAGCTGTTCCTGTAAATAAGAAACAATATACAAGGACTGAAGTGGGGTTATCTTACGTAGTCAATATCACAGATATGTTAGAAATCGGATGTAATGGTATACTTCGTTTTAAGCAAGCTAAAAAGATTGATAGCCAATATCTTGCACTTCAGGCACAATATAGGTATTAATCCCTATCTGACCTTTATAAACTAGGGTAATTTGCCCATTTTGATGGGATAATCTTTTCAGGCTTTGACTATAGTCAGAGCCTGAATTCATTTGTATGGGATAACTCATTTTTATTATTGAGAAGTTAAAGAATATTACATTTATAGAGTATGACCCATTGAGAAGTTAAAGAAAATATGTTTTTTTAATATGTTATTACTATTATGTTTATAAAAATAGATAATTGTTTGACTATAAACTAAAGGAATAAAGTAGGTTATGTATGGATAAATGCATCCAACTAACTAAATAATGAATACTATCTTATTTAATTTATATAATTTCATATATATTAAAATAGTTCATAGTATAAAATGTATGTTACGAGCCTATAATAGTCATCCTTTATTGTTTTTACAAATAATGTTTCAAGTTATACAAAAAATAAAAGGTAATTATAGGAAGATAGCTGTCAATGCTATTATTCCATTTTGTATATTTTTTTGTGTTACTGAAGCAGTCGGTATGAATAACAATAATGAACATAGCCCTTCTCCAGTTAATGAAAGAACACCACTACTACAGTCATCACATAGTGTTCAAAGAGTTGGAGTGAACCCTAGAGGGGAAGGGTGTTGTGCTAGGATGAAGCGTAGATGTGGAAGATGTTCAGAAGGGATGTGTAGTTGTGCTATTATTGCTGCAGAGAGTGCTATTTGTGGAGCTGCATCAGGTGTTACTAGTTGTATTGCTACAAAAAAGTTAGAGAGTGAACTATATTGGGCATTAAAAATTACATGTACACAGTTGCCTTCACCAACATATGCAGGTTTAGTAGGTTGTGGAGCTGGGTGTACGTTAGCAGCAGCAGTTTCTGCTACATCTATTGGATGTATGAAGTGTTATCAAACTACCTGTAATCATAGAACAGAAAATACAGATGGAGAGCAGAGCTCAGATAGTGAAGATGAAAATGAAACTAGTTCTCAGATAGCATTACGTGTAATTACAACTCAACCAAGCTCTATAGGTATTTCAAATCCTGCTGTAATAACAAGACAACCAGACTCTAGAGATACAGCTTCTTCTTACTATAGTGGGTTTCTTTCGGAGTTTAATCCTAAAAGCCATATACGTTCATTACTAGGGATGCAGTCTGCATTATTGGATATATCTGAACAGACAGCAAGTGCTTTAAGGCAAGTGGTGTTAAAAACACATGAACATATGCTTATGTCGGAAATGATGTACCAACAAGAAGGATATGTTTATTCAAAAGGTCAAAAGTTTCAATATCCGTCATGTGTAGCTAAAGTAACTGATAGTCTATTCTTAAAAAGATATGTTCATCATTTTGTTACATTTGATAGTTATGAGACTAATTTTGAGCATAGATTAGGTTCTGGTCAAGCAGGGATAGTTGTGGATATGACATCAGGTGTATATCTAGGATTAGTGTATAGGCGCCATAATAATCATGGGGAAATGTATAGTGGTATCCCAAATAATTCTTGGACAGAGATGATAAAAGTTAGGACAAATACAGAGAGCTTATCAACTGGCCTAGCTTTTAATATAGGGAGAACAGGTATTACAGGACATCTTGTAAGTTGTTATGGATGGGGTAAAGCAAAGAATATACGTTCATTTATGCATGGCACTATGGAAGTATGTTCAAAAGGCTCTCCAGATATACGTATAGCAGGAGGGTTAGTACAATTGGGGTATAACCTTTCTGTATCAAAACAAGTAAGATTTACTCCATATATAGAGACAACATGTTCAGTTGTACAGTGTGGCCCTTATAAAGAATCATTAAGTCTTTTTTCTTGTGAACTGACTAAAAATAAAGAACAAGTAATAGAAAAAAGTATAGGTATATGTAGTTACTGGAAACCATCAGATATGTTACAGGTACAATTATGGATAGCTGCTGTTTCAGGCTATCGTGATGTGAAGAGGTTAAGCTGTAACATAGTTAACTCACGTCTAAAACAAGAGATTTCAGTCCCTTTAAAACAGACAAGATATAAAAAAACAGATGTTGGATTATCATATTTAATAAATATTACACCTAGGTTTTGTTTGGAAATGAATGGTATGATGTCTTTTGAAAATATAAAAAAGAGTAAAGAAAAACAGCTAAAACTCTTTTTTACTTATAATTACTAATATATTGTTTATGGATAATACATCATTATCTAAATTAATACAGTATGTTATCCTATCGTTACTACTATTATTATAGAGTAATTGTTAATAGAAATTACTTATAGCATATCTATAGTTTATTTTTTATTATATATTCTATAGTAATAAATTTTTTACATATAAAATGTATATCTTTTTTTATTTTTATACAAAATAATTTTTATCTTTAATTTATTAAAGATCTTATTTCTATAATATAGATGATTACATATATAAATATTTTCTTTGACAAAATATAAATTACTATTATTATAGAAAACCTATTTTTATGAAAATAATAATGAATATTATCTAACAATAATATATTGTTTAATAAATTTATGTCATTATAATTTTTAATAAATAAAAATTTATTATTTATAATTTTTATGGAACAACATAGTAAAATAACTATCTTGTTCCATAAGATTTTATTTTAGTCTTTTTTCTAAATTATGTATAATTATATTAATTAAATTTTTTAAGTAGTTACAATGAAAAAAAATGTATTGTAATAAATGTATTATAATAGTTACTATATTTTTATTTTTATTTTTTGTAGCACTTATGAAGTAGTTGCAATGCATAATAGTGAAAAAGGTCTTTCTAATACACCATCTTTATCTATTAGTTCTTTTTTAAAAAGAAATTGGGAAAAAGCTAAAGTAACATGTGGTGGTGTGTTAGGAAGTTCTGTAGGAATAACAACACTTACTACAGGTTTTACTCTAAGCGCAATAGGTGCAGTCAGTAGAGGGTTAGGAACAAGCAGTCGTGTAGCTTGTTTATCTTTAGGTCTTGCTACAGCAGGTAGTTGTGTGTTGGGAATACTCAGTAAAAAAGAAGAACTACAAAAGATAAAGCTGGAAAGGCAGAAAGAAAAACAAAGAGGAGATCAGGCATGGGTAAACTTACAAAATGTAAAGATGATACAGTTGCTTGATGATATTGAAAAAAGAAAGGATGAAGATCCTAATAGAGATAGAGAGCAAATAGAAAGAATACAGCTTGTTGCTGCGGAGCTTAGGAATGCTTCTTTTTTTATAAGAGAGAGTGGATTTGACTTAGGTATTTGGGATGAAAATGATGAAGATTGGTATATACAAGGTGGAGTTTATAAAATGGTTCCTCCTCCAGGAAAGTTTTGGGATCCCTATGAGTACCCTGACGTTTTTGAAGAGGAAAGTGCTACATCACAGGAGGAGTATACTGGTGGGAAGTACACTTCAGAGGTTGTACCACAACTAAAACCTGTACGGATAGTTTCATGCCCTGCTTCTATCCCAGGATATAGTGAGGCAAGCCATATGAGTTCTCTTATAGGAATACAACAGGCATTATTTAGTACTTCTGAACAAATTTCAACTATGCTAAAATTATTAGGATTAAAGGCACAGGAGAATGTTTGTACACCAGAGACTCAGCTAGAGGGGAGTTTTTACTCAAAGATACAGAAGTTTCAAGGTCCAGTAAAACACATTCAAGAAGAGACTCAAATAAAAACATTAGGTTTGAGTATTTTTAATATTTTTGCCAATATTGATAGCTATAAAACAAACCTAGAACACAAAGTTCGTTCAGGCCAAGCTGGAGTGTTGATTGATGTAATATCTGGTCTTAGTTGTGGTCTTACATATGATTGTCATAAGGGTGATACAAGAGAATATAAAGGCATTCTTTTAGAAAAAGGATCAGGAGAGGTAAAGACAAAGACAGATACAGAAGCTCTATCAGCAGTCATTGTTGCAAATACAAATAATGCAGGCTTTACAGGTCAGCTAATTAGTTCTTATGGTTGGGGTAAGGTTAAGAATATACGTTCATTCACCCATGCTAATAGAGAAGTAAATACTAAAGGATTACCTAATATACGCTTTGCTGGTGAACTAATACAGGTAGGATACAATGTGTTAGTTTCAAAGCATGTAGTAATTACATCTTACGTAGAGACAGTGTTCTCATTGGTGAAATGGGTCCCTTATAAAGAAGTATCAGGACCACTCCCCTGTAAACTGAGTGAGAACAAGGAACAAGTAATAGAGAAAAGTATAGGTTTAAGAAGTCATTGGCAAGCAACAAGTATGTCTCAAATACAGATTTGGATAGCAGGCGTGTCAGGATATATTGAAACAAATAGCATAAAATGTGAGCCAATACAGAAACATGCCTCAAGATATAAAGTATCAGTGCCTAAAAATGAAAGTAGTTACAAAAGGACAGAGTTAGGGATATCATATACAGCAAATTTAACAAATAATCTGGAGTTTGGTATAAATAGTGTGATACGTTTTGAAAATTCCAAAAAATTTGGAGGCCAACAGATGATTCTTTCCTTACGGTATGTATATTAAATAGAACATTTTTTATACATAGTGATTGAAATGAGTATGGGAAAGTAATTTGTTTATTTTGTTGTAGGTTATTTTATACTATATTTGACTTTAACTACAAGTTGATATATGTTATTTTAATAGTCTTACTAATAAGATAGTTATTAAGGTTTTAGGATTACAGTAATACTTTTTTAGTTATATATTTATCTCTACTTAATCTTCCTCATTTCAAAGTTATCTTAAGAAAATGACTGTTTTTTTAACAGAGTATTTTTTACTTAATTAGTAAGTATACTATTAAGTAATCGGTTAATTTACCTCATCTTAATAATTTAATAATAACATCACACAAATATTTCTTATAAGAAATGCGTTTCTAAAATATGTGGTATTTTAAGAAGATATGTATTTAGTAGAGAAAAGAATGAAGTAAAACATAACGTTTTGATAAATAGAGTAGTTCTGTGATATATATATATATTAAATGTATCTTTTATTTCTTTATTAGAAAAAGTCAGCAAAGAAATACAGGCTATAATAAGCAACTAAGGAATAATTTTTATAAAAAGGTTTTTACAGGAGTATTTAGCTTTTTTTTCTTTTTTAGTGTGCTGGGAGAGCCATTTGCTATGAATAATGGTGAAAATGATGGTAGACAGCATTCGTTAAGGAGAAATAGCTTAGGCCAACCTTATGATAGTGAATGTTCAGGAAATGGAAGTGGTGGAGAAGAGCCTACTTCTGATCCTCAATCTGAGGCCCTATTTGCTGCATTTTTGAATGCACACGGAGGAGATACCCTGGCAGATGTATCTTCAAGTTTTAGTTGTCCTTGTTTTGGTCCTACTAAGCGTTGTTGCAAGTCTGTATTTGAGAAATGGTGCTGTATGTTTACTTGCATATCATCATCAATAGGTAGTTTAGTTGGAGGAGGAGTAGGTTGTTGTATAGAACTAGTATCAAAACTAGGTAATATCGCCCCAACTGCTATCCCTACTACTATTACTACTACTGGTTTTTCAGTATCAGCAGCTCCTATTGCTTATGGTCTGGCTGGCTGTATAGTTTGTGGTCCTCTGGGTTGTATTTGTGGTTACTGTACTAGACAAGGGAATACCTTAGATAGGATCGAGAATAGGATGGTTAGACTTAGAGTATTAAGTGCTATTAGAAGTAACATCAGGGAAGAACAGGGACCATATGTAGCATTTAATGTAAGAAGTCAGTCTGTTACTACTCAACCAAGGCCTGTGGGATCTTCTGATAGTACAGGTAGTCCTGTTGTTACCAGTCAACCACCACGAGGAAGTATGTCTAGTGTAGGAGGCAGTTATACCCCTGTAGAACAGCAAAGAGGAGAGGAGGGCAGTTCTTCAGAAGGGTCTGACGAAGAAAGTGGTGATGAGCATATATATGAGACAATAGGTGGTGGTACTGGTGGTGGCGGTGGTGATGAAGAACCTATATATGAGGAGATAGGTTTTTATACGACTAATCTTATTCCAGGGTATAGCTACGAAGGACAAGTAAGTTCACTTTTGGGTATGCAATGCGTTTTGACAGGTGTTTCTATACAGTTTCCTCAAAAGCTACGAAGACTTGCGCTGAAAGCTTATGAAAAAATACCAGAAATGTACCTGTCTACTCGAGGTAATAAAGCATCTTCATCATCTGTTCCCAGTTATGGACAGTTATTAAAAGTAGTAAAAGATCCTGCTAAACAGAAGCAAAGTCATATTCCTTACCATGTATTTGCATTTACAGATGATTATAAGGCAAATCTGGAATGTAAAGTACGTTCAAGCCAAACAGGTGTAATTGCTGAGTTATGTACTGGAGTACACTTTGGTTTGATATATAGTCGTCACAATGATGAAAAGAAAGAATATACAGGGATGCAACTAGATGTAGGTAGAGGTTCTGTCAAAGCAAAGTCAGAGATAGAAAGTATAGCAGCAGTTGTTACATTTAATGCAGATCGTCCAGGAATTACAGGACATTTTGCAAGTTGCTATGGATGGGGAACAGTAAAGAATAAGCGATTTTTTACCCATGCAGGTAGAGAAACATCCTCAAGTGGAAGTCCAGCTATAAGTATAACTGGAGGGTTGGTTCAAATTGGTTATAATTTATATATATCAAAGAGTTGTTTAGTAACGCCATATGTTGAAGGTGTGTTATCAGTGGCAACATGTGAACCTTATAATGAAAAAAGAGGGGTTCTTCCATGTAAACTGAGTGAAAGTAATGAGAGTATATTTGGGAAAAGTATAGGATTGCGAAGTAATTGGAAGCTCTCAGAGGATACTGTCTTACAAATGTGGATCTCAGGAATTTCAGGGACTCAAACATCATCGAATATAAGTTTACAACCGCTTGTAGCACCTATGAAGAGGTATGAAGTTTCTGTCCCGATGAGAAATGAGAATTACTTAAGAACAGAGTGTGGGGCGACATACATATTAAAGATTACAGATAGTCTTTCTACTGGAGCAACAATGTTATGTTCTTTTACAAAAGAACAAAAATTATATAATCAACAACTAAGTGCATGTATACAATATGTATATTAATATTATTTTATACGTAGTTTTTTAAATTCATATATTAAAATAGAAATTTTTTATAGTAGTAAGTATTTTTATAAAATAAACATAACATATTAAAATATATAATTTCTATATAATCTATTACAAAACAAACTATTATATTTAATAGTATACTTTAACTATAGATTATATAGAATAAATTTGACAATAATAATGAACTTTTCCATCTTAAGGATGGTTATAGTATCAGTCTTTATTGATAAGCTAATTACTAATCTTTATAATTATAATCCTATTTTTTATCTATACATTACTTATCCTCATATTTTTTCTTTAACTAATTTTAACTAGATCTTTAATACATCTTCACTACTACTCATTACATAGATATTATTATATTTTATAATTTTATACCACTTTTATCGAACACTAATTACTATTTTAGTATAGTTAGATATATTAACTTTATAATAAAAAGGAAATAGATTTTAATGAATAACATCATTTCATTATGTAATATTATATATATATATGTTACAATAAGTTGTATTATAGTCTGCTATTTATTAGCAAGTAAGTTGCATAAAAAGTATATATGTTACGATAAACAGCAAAAAAGAGCATATTATAAAAAAGTTTTGACAGGTGTATTCAGCTCTTTTTTATTTTTTAGTGTGTTGGCAGAGCCATTTGCTATGAATAATGGTGAAGGTGGTGAACAGATTCCTTTAAGTGAAATTTCCCTAAGTGGTGGACAATCACTTGAAGGTGGAGCTACAGGTGGTGATGGTGTGACTAGTGTCTCACCAGAGTCTATCCCTGACGCATTATATTGTATGTTTTTAGATGAACATGGGAATCAAGATATCGTAACTACTAACTCCTCATCTATTCAGTCTAATTGCTGTAGAAATATTTGTTCTATAGGAATGACTCGTTGTTTGATTACAAACCTAATTGCAGGTGCTTGTGGTGGCCTTGGAGTTGGATTAGGTGGTGTGATAGCAGAATTTACAGACCCATCTATGATGTTAGCCGCTACTAGTGGGGGAGGGTTAGCTTGTTATTTTTTTTCTATGCTTGCTGCTTATTATTATGGTGGTATTATAGTAAGTAAAGAGAAGCGTGAGAATTTAGAAGCAATAGATAGGCGAATGCAAAGCCTAATAGAAGAAAGTATTAGCCGTGGAAGAAGGCGTTCTATACTTGTAGGTCATCAAGGGCAACCAGTTACTACTCAACCTTCAGTAGCAGCAGGACCTTCAGCACACTTAAGAGGCGTAATAGTGACAGAACAGCCAGTAGCAGTGGGTGCTTCAGCTAGTGTAGGAGCTTCCAGTACTAGAGGCAGTATTTTAAGAAGTAGTCAAAGAGGTGACCAAGGAACAGAGGGATTACAAAATAGATCAAGATGGGGAGAGCAAGATACTGATCCAATATATGAAGATGTCTGGACTTACGCAGTTGAATTAATACCAGGGTATAGCTACGAGGGGCAAGTAGGGTCACTTTTGGGTATGCAATGCGTTTTGACAGGCGTTTCTATACAAGTCCCCCAAAAGTTGCGAAGACTGGCGTTAAAAGCTTATGAAAAAATTCCACAAATGTACTTGTCTCTTCAAGGTAATAAAGTATCCTCACCATCTATTGCCAATTATGGAAAACTATTAAAAGCAACAAAAAATTTTGCTAACCAGAAGCAAAAACACATTCCTTACTATGTATTTGCATTTACAGATGATTATAAGGCAAATCTGGAACGTAAAGTACGTTCAGGTCAAGCTGGTATAATTGCTGAGTTATGCAATGGAGTACACTTTGGTTTGACATATAGTCGTCACAATGATGAAAAAAAAGAATATACAGGGATGCAACTAGGTAAAGGTAGAGGTTCTGTTAAAGCAAAGTCAGAGATAGAAAGTATAGCAGCAGTTGTTACATTTAATGCAGATCGTCCAGGAATTACAGGACATTTTGCAAGTTGCTATGGATGGGGAACAGTAAAGAATAAGCGATTTTTTACCCATGCAGGTAGAGAAACATCCTCAAGTGGAAGTCCAGCTATAAGTATAGCTGGAGGGTTGGTTCAAATTGGTTATAATTTATATATATCAAAGAGTTGTTCAGTAACGCCATATGTTGAAGGAGTGTTATCGATAGCAAAGTGGAAGCCTTACAATGAAAAAAGAGGAGATCTTCCATGTAAACTGAGCGAAAGCAGTGAGAGTATATTTGAGAAAAGTATAGGATTGCGAAGTGACTGGAGGGTTTCAGAGAGTTCTATTTTGCAAACATGGATATCAGGCATCTCAGGGTCTCAAACATCATCGAATGTAAGTTTACAACCGCTTGTAGCACCTATGAAGAGGTATGAAGTTTCTGTCCCAATGAGAAATAAGAACTACCTAAGAGCAGAGTGTGGAGCAACCTACGTATCAAAGATTACAGATAGTCTTTTTACGGGAGCAACAATGTTGTTTTCTTTTGTAAAAAGACAAAAGCTACATAATCAACAAATAAATACATATGTACAGTATGTATTTTAACATATTTAATCACTATTATAACTATTACTCTTATATAACTAATTAACATAGTTTGTTAACTTTTATTTATATATTTTATCTATAAATAAAGTAAACATATATCGTTATTTATAAATAATATCTTACATAGAAAATTTTTAATAATTTTATATAGTTAAAAATTTTATACTATAAAAATAGGATAATTAATATGCTTCTAAAATATAGAATAATTATAAAAATATATTGTATAATTATTTATTACATTAAATATATTTATTTATTAGAAAATAAATATAAAAAATATAGTCTAATATATAAGAATACTTATCAGTATTATAATATATATTATAATAAAAAATATCTTACATTAGTTATTTATTGTTTATTTTTATTTATTTTTCTTAGAGATATTCATGCCATGAATAGAGAAAATGAAGAATTTAATTTGTACCATAGAACACTAGGTAACACCGAACAACATAGTGAAGAAGAAACTCCTTGCACAGTAGTAGATATTAAAGGAGTATCTATATCTGCAGATGTATATGAAGACTATATAAAAAAACATAGTTTAGTTGTTATAGATGAGGCAAATAAAAGTATTAACGATTATTGTCCATGTTGTAAAACCTGTTGTAAAAATAAACAAACATATGCAGTTGCAGCAGCCCAAGGAGGATGTTGTGGAGCTATAAGTATAGCTGTTGGTTATGGGGTAGGAAAACTAATAGAATTATGTACTCCAACTGTTGCTCCTACAGAGATGATATTTACGGTCCCTACTCCACTAGCAACTGCTATGACTAGTGGGCATACGTTAACTACTGTTGCATCCTCTATAGAAGGAATAACACAAACAACCGCAATAACAATGGGTTGTTGTGGCCTTACTTGTTGTTTATTGGGTAGTATATTTGGCTACTTAACTAATAAAGTAGAAGAAAAAAATGAACGTATTCATACAGCTCAACAAAGATTAGAATATATGGTATTAAATAGACAATTTTTATCAGATGAAGATGAAGGATATGAACTAGTTGACTTTTCTCATAGACAACAAGTTGTAACTAACCAACCACAACGTATTAATTCTCCAGTAAACAACAATAGTGAACAGGGAGAAGGATCCAGTCGGAGATCTTCTGAAGGAACAGTATATGAAGAGATCTTTTTTCTTCCAGGATATAATCGTGGAGGCCAAATTAGCTCTTTATTAAGTATGCAGTATATCTTAGCAGGTCCATCTGCACAGGTTTCTAGTACTTTAAAGATGTTAGCCCTTAAAGCACATAGAATACCATCTGATGCAGCAGCATCTCTACAATTAGGGAAAAAATCTCAAAAGTTGCAAGGTCCAAATAGGGTACTTAAAGCAGATCTTCAGTTTCAAAACAACCCACAAGGAATATCTATTTGTCGAATGTTTGCCTTTACGGATAAGTATGAGTGCAATTTAGAGAAGAAGATACGATCAGGCCGAGCAGGATTAGTAGCAGAACTTTTCCCTGGAATGACAGCTGGATTAGCCTATACACGTCATAATGAAGGTAGGAAGTCCTTTGAAGGTATTCAGCTAGGTACAGGAAGTGGTTCTGTGACAAGTAAAACAGAGTCTGAAGCACTCTCAGCAGTAATAGCGTTAAATTCAGAAGGTGGAGGAGTGACTGGTCACATAGCAAGTTATCATGGATGGGGTAAGATGAAGACGTCTCGTTCCTTTATCCATGCAGGTAGTAAAATAAGTGCTAAAGGAAAGCCAAATATCTACTTAAATGGAGGACTGATCCAAGTTGGTTATAACATCTCTTTGTCAAAGACCACAATACTGACCCCATACATAGAAGGGATGATGTCTATGGTCAATTGGGATGCCTATACTGAGCGTTCAGGATTGTTACCATGTAAGATAAGTAGAAGTGAAGAGTATGTAGCAGAAAGGAGTGTAGGATTATGCCATCATTGGAAGCCAACAAGTGGATTTCAGATCCAAAGCTGGATAGCTTGTATTTCTGGTGAACGTAGGACAGATGGTGTATCTTGTAGACCTCTAGTAATGCCTATTAAGAAGTATGAATCCTATATTTCGGTACAAGAAAGAAAGTATGTTCATATAGAATTTGGAGCATCATACAGTATGTCAGTTACAGATACTCTGCAGTTAGGCATTGATGGAATGATACATTTAGATAAGGTTCATAAAATAAAAGAAAAAAGTATGAGTCTTTCTTTAATGTATTTACACTAAAAAAGTATCTATACTGTCCAAAAGAGGATAGACTTATTTTATTGAAATACTCTATTTGTAAAAAGTAAGTATAAAAAAGTGTTCTATATTTATTGGAACTCTTTCTTTTTTAAAATGGAAATATGACACATATGTACCTGCTCTAAAAACAGCATATAAAGGCAACAATTGGTATTGCTTAGCATAAAGACTTTATGGATGATGTAGATTTTGGTCTTTATTCTTGGATATGTCTTGAAAAGGAAAACAGGAGAATCAGCAAACAACACTGACTTACTATCTACAGTGTTTATTTTGAATATACAAATTATTTATAATGGCTAAAAAAACAGATTAATTCCAATAAATTAGATCATTTTTTATTTGACAGTTTATTGAAATATCAGTAAATAAAGATATCTTATCTAGTTTCTTTTCTTATATTTTTATTCCTACTTAGATAAGCCTTGTATCTTTTTAAGATACACTAATGTAGTTTGTTATAATTAATAACAGTATCTAGTTTTATTTTACATTATAGAGGCTTTCTCTTGTATAGATATAAAAAAGTAATTCTCTCTCATTAGATACTATTATTAATTACTATAGTAAGTAACAAAAAAGTATTTTTTTATTATAATGATAGTATTTCTTCTGTTTCAAAATTGTATTTTTTCTCATCAAATATATTCACTTTCGTCTTTCTATCTTTTCTTTTGTCATATTATAAAAAGTAAGCGGTGTCATGTCGTCTTTACTTTTTTTGTTTTGTTTTTGCATATGTTAAGCAGCAATGTTTTTTCTATGAACAGAGATGGAAGTGTAAGCTCAAATTCATCAGAGAATATTCCATTATATGTCCGGTTTTATGGTGATCCTGATTTATTACGAGGTAGGACAAGTAGACCACCTGACACTGTAGATGCCATTCAATACGGGCCAATGGAAGACTGTAGTATATGTTATCAAAGTACCTTCTGTGGTTTTTTTGGTGGGATGGCTATAGGTTCTATCGTTGGTAGTTCTGTAGGTGCTGTCGGAGGTGGTGTTGCTGGAGCTTCTGCAGGATGTGTTCTTGGTGCTGGTGTTGGTTCTACTATTGGTGCAGCTTATGGTTGTATGATGGGTGCTTCTACAGCTAGAGATAGTGAGTGTTCAGCAAGGGCAGAGAATAATATAGCCGCAGTGGTTACTCAACAACCAAAACCTTTGTTTAAAGAAGTTTATGATCAAAGTAGAATGAATGGAAGAAGTGTCACAAGTTCTACAAGTAGTCTGACAGAAGTATCTTCTTTAAAAAGTACATGTAGTAGTAGCAGTAGTAGTATTAGTAGTGATACTAGTAGCAACAGTAGTTTCCAGAAATACCTAAAGCTTTGTTTTGTTAGTAGTAGTAGTAGTAGTAGTGAAGAAGAGATAGAAGAGGAAGAGGAAGAGGTATGGATCCCAAGAGGAGAGTGTCTTCTTTCCGAATCTGAGTGTCATGGTAAAAGTGAAAGTCATAACCCACAAGGGAGTGATAAGGGTACTGCAGGGAATAAACAAGATTCAAGTGGTAATAGTCAGTCAGACCAGCAAAAAACTAAGGGAAGTCCTTCAGGGGGGAGTGGGGATGTGTTTTTGGTTCCAGAAAGAGAGACATGCTTTTTTATCCCTGGTTATAGCCATGAAGGTCAAGTAAATTCACTTTTAGGATTGCAAGGAGTATTACTAGGTTCCGCTGAGAAAGTAATAACTACACTACGATTATTAGCATTACAACATACGAATAAACATACTACTGGACAGTCATTAGAAATAGATTCTAGACCAAGAAGTCAGATTGCATCTTCTGACATAATAAGTTCATATGTACAATTACAGAATCCATGTTCTTTAAGATATTTTTCCATAGTTGCAGATAATTATGAATCAAATTTAGAATGTAAAAGTCGTTCAGCTCAATTAGGCTTAACTATGAATCCTACTCCATATGTTCATGTAGGGTTGATGTATCATCGTCAAAATAAATATTTTTCTTTTTCTAAAGAAGTACAGTTAGATTCAGCGTGTGGCATAGCTAAAGCAAAGACAAAAGTAGAAGGGCTTGCAGGTATTGTTACCTTGAATCCAGATAAAGCAGGATTTACAGGACAGTTTGCAAGTTATTATGGCTGGGGTAATACAAAGAACCATCGCTCTATAGGCTACATAGGAAGAGAATTAGAAGCAAAAGGGCGTTCTAAGATTCATTTAAGTGGTGGGCTTGTCCAGCTTGGATATAATTTGCCATTAGCTAACAATTGGTTTTTAACACCTTATATTGAGAATATTTTTTCTGTTGTAACATGGAATGGATACAAAGAAGTACCAAGTCCTTTTGCATGTAGTATAAGTAA
Source organism: Lawsonia intracellularis PHE/MN1-00 (assembly GCF_000055945.1). Lineage (NCBI taxonomy): Bacteria > Pseudomonadati > Thermodesulfobacteriota > Desulfovibrionia > Desulfovibrionales > Desulfovibrionaceae > Lawsonia > Lawsonia intracellularis. The sequence goes on along the minus strand of NC_008014.1, from coordinate 81,984 downwards.
AAATAAAGAACAATTATGGCAAAATAGTATAGGGATGAGAGCTATTGGGAAAATAGGAAATAATTCTCAACTGCAAATGTGGACTGCTTATAGTACTGGTTATCATAAAATAGCCGAGTTAACATCTATGTTTCTGTGTGCTCCAATGAAGAAGTATCAGGCAGTTGTACCTGGTATAGATAGAAAGTCTGCACAAGTTGAGGTTGGCATTTCTCATCAAGCAAAAATTACAACTACGTTAATAAGTTACTTGAATGTAATTGCAAAGATTGGCAAGAAAAAGTTGGATAATTCTCACTTGACGTTATCTTTAGCCTACCATTATTAATAAAAAGTAGTGTAGGCTATATAAGTTCTCTTTTTAGGGATGTCTCTATAGTAATGCTTAGTTAGGATAACACTAGTTTAAAAATATTTTTAGCTAATGTTTGAATAGTAAGAAATTTTCTCCACACACACACACACACACACACACACACACACACCTTATTCTTTCAAGAAGAAACTATTTCTAGAACAGCCAATGTTAGGATGGCTTCAGAGGAAGAGTAAACCAATGGTTATTCCTTAAGAAGGCGTATCTAAAGGAGACTCTTATTAAATAAAAGAAGAGTTTTTGCTATGATATAAAGTCTATTTTATTAAATTTTTTTACATTGAACCTTTTTGAATATACAAAATAATACTATAGTAATTATAATATACGTCATTATAAATCATTAGAACAAGTAAAAGTACATTTAAAGGATATGCTTAATAATGTTGATAAAATATTATTATATAACTATAGTACATCATTTAGATATCAATATTTTTTATATAATACTAAATTAGAGTATATTAAAAAACATCATACACGTATCTAAATAAGTAATATAATTTTATAAATGTATTATAATAAAAATTAATTTTATTATAATTTTTATTTTCTAATAATAAGACAATATTTTATTTATTTACAATAAATAAAATATTTTTAATATATTTTTATTACGTTAACTATCTACAAATATATAACTAATTAAAATTTATATACGTTTAATTTAACTATATTAAAAAATATATCCTTATTTATTTAATTATAATAACTATACTTCTACAGTCTAAATAAATAGTACTTTTTTGTACTATGCTTTTAAATACTTTCAAATACATTTCATAAGTTATTCATTCGTAATATCGTTTATCATAATAAAGTTGTAATTACTATAAGTTACATAGTAACAACTATGTAATTTTACTTAATAAATAAAAAATAAATACAATAGTATTGTATACTATTGTGGAGTTTAAATAATGTATAAATTAGTGTCTACTATTTATTTTAATACACAAATACAAAACATTATACATAGATATAATAAATTTTTAAACTTTCTAAAAAGATTAGGACAATGTCATTATAAGTATACAGCAATATTTTTTTTATTAAGCTGGGTTATGTATTTTAATCCTACAGCATTTGCCATGAATGGACAGGACAAACCTAATCCATCAAAAAAGAGTATAAAGAAGTCTCAACAGGAATCTTCTCCAAGCAGTGATGAAGAGAAGTTACAAGGTGCTACAGGAAGTATAAAAGACAGAGCATTTGTTAGGCCAAAAAGTTGGTTTGATAAAATTAAAGATAGAGACTTTGCTAACTTTTTACAGTCGTTAGATATGGGGGGAGAATTAGAAGAGGAAAAACTTAAAAGAAGAGAGGAAGAAGCAATAAGAGAAGCATGGTTAGAACGAGAAGAGTATAGAAGGGAACAAGTAAGAGCAGAGGTTCAAGAAGAAGAAAGAAGGCTAAGAGAAGGAGAAAGAAGATTAAGAGAAGAACGTAGACGAAATGATCAAGTAAGACAGTTAAAATTAGTTAGAGAGAGGTGGGTTAATGGGCACAATAATAGGAACAAGGCAGCATTAAGTGGTGAAAAAATGTCACCTAAGCAGGCGTTTATGGAGGAGAAAAAGAGGATGAAGATTTTAATAAACAATTAAGTGAAGTTAATAGAGCATGCAAAGAAATGTATGATAGAAAGTTTAAGAATGTTAAATACGTATTACAGGAGCCTATTTATCAACATAAAGATGAATACCCTAAAGTATCAAAACAGTTACAGGAAAAAGAAGAAGAGCTAAAAGTTTATGATGCAGAACTAGAAAAAATGTATGGAGCAAGTGTTAAAGTTCTTCAAAAAAAATTGTCAGAAATTCAAAATGTAGGAGGTGAACTAGATAGAGAAATGCTTTGTTTGTTACAAAAATTAGGGGATCGTGATGTAATTACACAGGAAAAGACAGAACTCCAGAGTCGTCTTAGTATAATGAAGATTGACGTAAGCCCTAATGAGTTCAAAATAGATTTAATAGATGATGCAAGCATTCGTTCTCCTGAAATCTATCGTCCCTTTACTCTATATACTAAAAAGAACGCACAAGATTGGGTACAGGAAAAGTCTAGAGAACGCAATATAAAAGAAGCAGCAGAAATAGAGCGTAACTGTAGATTAGTATTGGAGAAAAGGGGGTATGTTGAAGAGGGTGTAAAAAAAGAGACAGTAGCTAAGGTATCATTAGAAGAATGTGAATTTTCTGATGTTGACATTGATGATAGTGAAGATGAAAGCGAGAGTGAAGAACAACCAATAATTAGTAGTCGAGTAACTCAAATTGATAATAGGTATCTTACAAGGATTCATCATCACCCTACTCCTTTAAGAGATGATAGTTTACGACCATGGAATGATAGTACACCTTCTAGTACAACAGGTCAGAAAGAAGAAGAAACAACAGCTACTACTAGTGAAGCAGGGTCTCATTCTTTACCTGATAATGTTTTGGATCAAAGTGGTGAGGGTTCCTCTCAAGCTACAGCATCTGATCAAGAGCAGGAGGTAACTCATCAAGAGTCACCAGGAGAGGTTGGTCCCCAAGAAGATTCACAACAACAACAACAACAACAACAAGTACAGCAAACTCCAGGTAATCAAGCACAAACCTCACAATCAGGAGAGACACAACCTCAGGCAGAGGGGGGAGATTCACATGACTATTCTACAGAAGGAGCACGTCCAAAATTGAGAGGGAAAGATACATCTAGGGGTGGACCAGGAGGTAAAGCAACATTTATCCCAGGGTATAGTCTAGAAGGACATATAAGCTCTCTCTATGGTATGCAAGCTATTTTACTTGATGTATCTGAGCAAGTTGCCTTTACTCTGAAAGGGTTAGCACTAAAAGTACAGAACAATGCTATGGTGAAAGATGATGTTCTTCAGCTGAATGATAGTAGTGCTTCTATAAAAAAGAAGAAACAGATAGGTATGCAAGCATTACAGCAGGAGAGTGCTTTTCAAGAGTTAATGCCATACCAAGTGATTGGGTTTACTGACACTAAAGATACAAATCTGGAATGTAAACTAGGTTCAAGTCAGGTAGGACTTCTTGTAACCCCTAAGGATGGATTAAGTGTTGGATTAGCCTATAATCGATATAAAGATACAGGCAAGGAATATCAAGGAATATCCTTTAGTGCAGGAAGTGGTTCTGCAAAAAGTAAGGCTGAGCTAGATGGACTAAGTATGTTGGTTGCATGGAATCCTAGAGGACAAGGATTTACAGGTCATGTAGTAGGGTACTATGGATGGGGAGAGTTAAAGAACGAACGTTCATTCACCCATGATGGAGCACAAGTAACATCAAAAGGTACTCCAGGGATCAGTTTAAGTGGAGGGCTTATCCAACTTGGTTACACTATTCCAATAACAAAACAAGTGTCATTTACTCCATATGTTGAATGTATGGTTTCAAATGTAACCTGGAATGGATATAAGGAAAACTCAGGACCTTTGCCTTGTGAAGTGAGTAGTAATAGAGAAAAGGTGTTTGAGAAAAGTATAGGATTGCGCAGTCGCTGGGATGTAACTGAAAGAAGTTGTATTCAATCCTGGGTAGCAGGTGTATCTAGCTATCGAAGTACCAACAAGGTACATGTAAAACCACTGATAGCAGCCTATGATTCTAAGTATGAAGCCTCTATTCCATCCCATGGAAGGCAAAGTACAAAAGCAGAATTAGGAATGTCTTATAAATCAAAGGTAACACGAAATGTTGAGATAGGCCTTCAAGGAAAAGCACAACTTGATAAGTCTAACAAGAGGCCTCAACATCAAGTAAATGTACATTTCCAGTATATGTTTTAAGAGTATTAATAGTTTATTATGTGACTATAGTATATTACTACATAGTAATTATGTGTTATACTACAGTATATTGTATGAAATATTTTTATTAATGATAATGATTTGACAGTATAAAGAGGGTAGCTTATTAAGGGTAACATATCTGTTCACTATAATAAGCTACCTAATTGTTTTACTTGAAATTCTTCATATCTCTATTATTACTTTGAGTAATATGTGTTTTAAATAACCCTTTATTATAGATCCTATTAGCGAAGTATCCATTACTTTTTTTTACACTATGTATCTTATTTACATAAGTTGTATAGTTATTATTATTTATGTATATACTTTGTTGTCTTTGTTATTCAAAAATTTTATACAATCTTATTAAGAATTATGTATATCCATTTTAACAATTAACTATAGTCTTATTAAGACACAACATGGAGGACTTTTGTTTTTATAACACTTCCTATAGTTATGTATGTTATATTTTAATGATTCAGCCTCAATAAATAACAATGGTAAGGAACAAGACGAAACTGGAAATCATTCATCACAAGATTTACAATGTGTTTTATTAGGAACCGCTGGATAGTTTTCAATGTATTAAAATTATTAGTTTTAATAACTCAGGATCTTCTGCAAATTAAAACAAATTTTTTTGCTTCAATTATACATCTTGTAGCTAGAAAGAATAGATTTCAAACAATACTTTCTTTAGAATAGAAGAAAAATACAGGAGAAGTTTGTAGCTTATTTGATTCTATAAAAATCTATCATAGAAGTTTAGACTATAAAGTGTAATCTGCTTAATATGGTGTAGTATATGATTTTATACCTAGTATAACAGTTGGGTTTGCATGTAACCACTATAATGAAGAGACAAGATATGTACTATATGGGAAAGGACAATAAATATTTCTGTCAAAGCAAAAACAAAAGTTTTTTCTGTTATTATTTTTTAATATAGATAAATTAGGACCTATAGCAGAGTTAGCTTTTTTGGTTTGGGTGAGGTAAAGAGTTTTCGTTCACTAAATAAAACTAAGGGATAACTTATTTGTAAAGGTACATCTAAGGTATAGTTAATTGGTGAACTTGCTTATTTAGGCTTATTTTTTTAGAAAGCGTATTACTTCTTACAATATAGAATGGAGTTCATACAAAGAGAAGGCTAAGGTCTTGCAAATTAATAGTAACAGCAGTATGGAAGAAGCATTGGTATACGTTATTGTTATAAGCTTACCAATACATCATCATTACAAGTATAGTTTGTAGAAGTATTTGGAAAGCAAAAAGTTAATGGATTAGCATTTAGTACAGTAATATTTCCTCTTTTACATTTTGAAGATTAGTCCTTGATTATAAGAAACAATATAGAAGAGCATAGATAGGTTTATTGCATAATATAAAATTATTCCTTTCTATTAAACTACATAGGAAAACAACTTTTGGAAAAGAAAAAAGTTTGTATATTCAAGTAGGTATTTTCAACAAAACTATATTATAATAGTAATTAGTTGCTGACTTTTTTTAACATAAACTCTTTATATCCGTTATGTATTCTTCATTTACTAAGCATAGCTACGTATTATAGTAATTGTACTCTATAATTAATTTTGGTATTATAGTACATTTTTTTTTGACATATATAAAAATATATTATAATTATTTTTTCCTTATAAACAACTACTACTATAATGTAGTACTTACTATATAAGTAGTTATTTATTATTCAATAGACATTATTCAATAGGCATATTTATTATTTTTATACTTTTATAACGTATTTTTACTTTATAAAAAAGTCACTATCTATTTATAGATACCTTTTAGTATCTATTTAATGTATTTAAAATCTAATCTAAATATTGTATAGAGGAATAGTAAGTGTTATTCAATAAGTTTATGATATATATATATATCACTATATGTTATTCTTATACTTTAACAGTCCTATTTCTTTTTCAAAAAAAATTATTGAAGACGTACTACATTTTTGTAGCAGGGGTCTTTATTTTTTTATGCACAGCTAAGCATGATCATGCTATTGCTATGGATAGGCTAAGTGGCATACCTCAAAGGGATCAAGTAGAAACTGACTCTTCATCTTCAGAAGGTGAAGAAGAAGAGCAAGGTGCTACTGGTATTGATATGGGTTTCTACAATACCCTAGACTCCATTGAGTTTGCTGCTGAGGTTACGGGTAGAAATCATAGTGAAGAATGTAACTATAGATATGAAAATAGACGCTATCGAAAGAAGAAGGAAAGAGAAGAGGAAATACAAGAAGAGAAAAAACGATGTGAAATGATAGAAAAACAATGTAGAGAAGTTACTCATTATCAGAATGTAAAACAGAAAGTTGAAAGTTTTATAGCCTATCCTTCTCTTGTTGCTGAGCAGAAATGTTGGATGGATACATATAAAGAGGAAGCTCTTGATCGACTAAATAACGTTAGTCAGGAGCGACATGAAAAAGAAAGATCTATAGAGGAAAAACAACAACAAATATTGAGGAGTCAAGAAATAAATCAACGACTTATAGCAGAAGGACAAAGTGAATCTTTTTTTAATATCTTTGAACAAAGTGAATCTAGAATTCTACGTCCGGTGTTTAGGACTCGTTTTCAACTACGAGTTAGGAGAGAAGAACTTAACGCATATTTTAATAGAATGATGGATTTTCTATATGGAAGTGATGCATTCCTACAAGAAATTATAGACGAAGAGGAAGAGGCAGAATGTTTGGAAAGAGAAGAGAGAGTAGCATTAGATGCCTTAGAACAGCTACGAGTAGAATTAGAGCATAATTTAGTACAACAACACCAGGAGATGCAAAGAAGAATTCCAGATAACATATTGAATCATCGCGAAGAGTTAATACTACAAGAACTAACATGGAGCTATACAGAAGTATTGTCAAATGCCTTCATAGCATATGATACTCACTGTCAAACCCTCTCTGCTCAACAAAGCAGACCACCCTTTTTCCCTTATCTAGAAGAGGCTATGAGGCAAAAGAGAAGCAAAGCAGAAATAGTAGCAAGTGTAGATATGGCTCTCCTCTCTTTGGATGATAGTAGAGAAGATAGTGAGTCTTCTGAACGAGGGGAAATACATGATGTAAGTTGGTTTGGTGGAAATGCATTACTAGATGAAACTCTTGGAGAAGTAGAAGAAATTGAGCACTCTGAATCCTCAAAAAGTGATGTTAGTCAAAAATCAACAGCATGTACTGAAGGGGAGAGCGAAGAAGCTTCTTCTACTCAACAATCTGAACAGTCTATATCTTTAGAGCAACGCTATCTTTTACAGGGCGCTCGACCAAGGCAACCTTCAAAAGGTGGGGCATCAGATAGTTCTTTGTCATTTATCCCAGGCTTTAGTTTTGGAGGACAAATAAGCTCTCTTCAAAGTATGCAGTACATTTTATGTGATGTTTCTGAAAAAGTTTCAACAGAGTTAAAATCACTTGTGCAACATGCACGACAACAACAGTATGATAAAGACAATGAATGTTGCCTTACAAATTTAATATCAAGAAAGAGATACAGCTCTGTTCCTCAGTATGACACTGTTCAACATACCTATAACATAAGTAGTCCATATAGAGTGTTTGGAGGAGTAGACTCTTACAGTAAAAATTTAGAACATAAAATTCGTTCAAGCCAAGCAGGAGTAATGTTTACTCCTCATAACGGATATACAGTGAAGTTGTTGTATGATCGTCATAAAAAAGATGTTCAAGAACATAGTGGACTACAGCTTGGAACAGCAATAGGTTCTGTTAAAAGTTATATAGATACAGATGGACTTTCTACTATTTTTAGTTGGTATCCTTGTGGTTCAGGCTTTACAGGGCATCTTGCTGGTTATTATGGATGGGGACAGTTAAAGAATACTCGATTTTTTACTCATGCAGACAATCAAGCATGTTCTAAAGGCTCTACAGACATACACCTAAATGGTGGAATGATCCAAATTGGATATATTTTCCTTTTATCAAAAAAGTTAGCCATTATTCCTTATATTGAAAGCATATTATCAAGAGTAGGTTGGCATTCATATAAAGAAACTATAGGTGTACTTCCTTGTACTATTAGTAGTCATAAAGAAGTCTGTTTAGAAAAAAGTATTGGTCTATTTTGTCAGTGGAACATTTCTGCATCTACTCAGCTACAGTGTTGGGGAATAAGGACATCAGGAACATCAAATGTAGATAAAGTTACTTCTCAACCGACTAGAGGTCCAAATACATATACTATTGTAGTTCCAAACTATAAGAAAAAGTATATGAGAACTGAGCTAGGGTTATCATACTCTTCAAAACTTACTGATTTTTTTACTATTGTTTTGAATAGTAACGCCCAATTTAATAGTAATAAACGCCATATACAAAATGCAACAGTTCATCTAAGGTATACATATTGATTATTAAAAGAATATAAAAGTGATAAAAAAGACGGATAGTTACTGTAAATACTATTTATAGTATATAGATTAAAATAAAATATTCAGTAACTATAGAAAGATATAATTTTTTAAGACAGTTGACAATATATAATTTTGTATTATATTTAACACAATTCTAGCTTTATACTAAACCCACTGTTTAATACTTGCTGAATATTCAGTTTTTTATTCCTCTGTAAACCTTCTATTACTGTATTACAATCAGTTAGTATTCTACTTTTATTAGTAGGTTATTAGTGTAATACTAATATTTAATTGTAATTATAATACATAACTTTTTTATATAGATAATATGTTATGATTTTATAATATATTTTACACCTTTATACATGGTTGGTATTTAATGAACTTTTATATTTTATATTTAATAATTATACTATATACATTTTTTTAATTATATTATTTTATAACTATATTAATAGTATAATTTAATTCTTATAATTATAAAAATTTATCTATATAAATATATTATACACTAGCAAAAAATATTAACTTGTTAATAGTTTTTGCTAATAACTATTATATTTTTTTAAAGTAAAAAAGTATTTCATGAGGTTAGTTTAAAATAACTAATGTATAAATTTATTATATTTTATATTATATGTATATATGAAACAATAGCCATATATTTACTCTTAGGTAGTTTTATATCCTATTTTAATAGAGTCTTTCTTAAAAAAGAAGTAAAAATATTAGATACTACTAAAGTAAAAAAGTATGCTAGAATAGGAACATTTATTTTTTTGTATGTAATAATAAGTTCTCAAGTATCGTTATCTCATAATGCTCGTATAGGCTATGAAGATAAAAATAGTGATAGGAAGAGTAAACTGATTTTACATAACAAATTACAAGTAAATGAGTTTGATGAGCTTCGTTCAGATATTGTAGTTACAATGACACCATTAAATATATATACTTCTACTCAGGAAAATAAAATTACAACTATAGAAGCCAACCTTTTAAGATTAGAGGTGATACAGCGAACACAACCTGTGCTTTTAGTAGATGTCGAAAGCAGTCTTCGTGACATATATCTTCTACTGGACGAAGCTGAAGGGTGTAATAGAGAAGTAGAAAGATGTCTTAAAATATGGGAAACAGCTAGTGAACATACAAAAGTACTGCATCGTCAGACTAGGGAGCGTTTATCTAATGCAGTAATAGAGTGTCAACCAGGGTTACCTACTAATAATGAGGGTAAAGTAGTAAGTGTACCAGAAGAAATTGTGGCTTCCATTGAAAATAAGGTGTTACATACAGCAAATCAACAAAGAACTGCACGAAAAATGGAAGTAGCTATATCACGACATAAAAATAAAAATATTTTCTTGGGGAATAAACAAAAACTACTTAGGTATCGAATTGAAGTACTGAAAGCGCGTGTAGAAGGTAATCCTGATCCTCCTATACCTATACTTACACCACAAGTGCTTGAATTACCACTTTTACCTGATCCACCACCATCACCACCACCATTGCCACAGCAGACTTTTCAATTCCCAGATTTTGGAGATCCTCTTCCGGAACCATTGTCTCCTTTAGGAGATGATCCTCCCCAAAATGTACTAAATCAAGAGCCTCAGCCAGGACCATCTTCTGAGATTGTCTCAACTTTACAGCCTTCACCTTCAGTAGAGGATCTATCTAGTTCAGGAGTGACTTTAGAATGTCAAGAAGAGCTTTCTAGCAGTGATGAGGAGATATTAGATGATGAGTGTTTAACCTCTGGCGATGAATCTTCAACATCAGATGGTGAGTCTCAAAGGTCATCACCGCCAACAAAACGTAGGAAGCTAACTCATACTCCACCACCTTCTGATAGAGGCTCTCCTCCAGGGAGTTCTTCTATGCTTATGCCATATTACACATATGGACAAGTCAGTTCTCTTCAAGGATTACAAAGTACGTTAATGAGTTTAGAGGATCAGTTAGCAACACAATTACGACTATCTATTATTAGATCCATTAATGTTTTAGGTGTTTGTTGTAAGGACGACAATCAGTTACAACCTCATACTTTTCAAAGTAAAAAACAGACTAAAATTAAAGGAGGAATAGGAAGAAGTCACTCAACAGATAATGAAATACGTCCAACTTCTGTGAATAATTCATTATTTTTTTCGCAGCAATGGCATGTTATTGCATCTATGGATAGTCGTATATCTAATTTAGAGACTACTATTTCTTCAAGACAAGCAGGGGTTTTTACAACACCTATCGATGGACTCTGTTTATCTTTATTGTATAGTAATAACAAAAAGAAAACTCAAAATTTCTATGGAGTTGTACTAGACTCAGTAGATGGTTCTGCAAAAGCTCAGATAGAAACAGATAACATTTTAGCAACAGTGACATGGAATAAAGAACATCAAGGTTTTTCAGGTCATTTAGCAGGTTGTTATGGGTGGGGGAAAATAACAAATATTCGTACAATACATTTTTTTGATAACGAAAGTGTTTCTAAAGGTATTTCAAGTATACATATGAGTGGTGGATTTATTCAGCTAGGATATAACGTTTTACTAGGAAAAAATTATTTTCTTATTCCATATGTTGAATATATGAGATTAGCAGTAGCATGGGATCCATATGAAGAACATACAGGTCTTATTCCTTGTAAAGTGAGTGGACATAAAGTTCATGTTTGTGAGAAAAGTATAGGTTTGCGTAATCAATGGAAAATTACAGATAATTCCCAGCTACAGTTTTGGGGTTCTCATATTTTTACAAATCATAATACAGGTGAAATAGCTTCTAAACCACTTAGTTTATCTGACTATAGGAATAAAATATCTATTCCTGGTTATAAGAAGCAATATATCCATAGGGAGGCAGGGATTTCTTATGAGTCAAATGTAATGGATACATTATCTATGGAGCTTTATAGTAAGTTAAGGGTAACTAAAAGCATAAAAGATGTTACTAGTTATACAAGTTTTACAATAAGATACGTTTATTAACTGTTGTTAAAAAAATATCTCTTGTTATAAAAGATAAAACAAGTTATGTCTTATAATATAAAGAATATATAATCTCTTCTGGAACTAAAGATAAATAGATTATAACATTTCTTAATCAATACATAAATAAATTTTGTAGTCCGTAACTAAATATTTTTATTACACATTACATTTTTATATTTGTATTGTATCTATTTTTTGTCTATTTTTTTTGATTATATCTTTAGTTATAACTGGATCTATCTTTTTAGTTTTATTTCTTTATTCCATTAGAATTCATATTCTTCTTACATAGGGAAGATATGTTCAATATAGAATTTATTCTAAATATAGAAAAGCTATTTATGAAGTTAACTATATACTACTATAATAGTATATTTATATCTAATATTAATGAAGTAAAATTCTATTAAAATGTAGTATTCATATGTTTTTTAGTACGTTATAAATATAAACTATATAATATAGTTATTTTTATACATACATAATATAGATAAACTATACTTATATGTTTATATAATATTTTTTTGTAATTTAAAAATTTAAAAAAACTGTTATTTTATATGTATATAAATTATAGTGTTTAAAGCTTATACTAATAAGCTCTTATTAAAAAGAAATAGATTTTGATATAGATCAATAACTATTTTAAATTATATTATTTTCCATATAAAATCTATATATTAACACACTTAAATTATAAAATTAATAGTTATTATATATATATATCATTATATTAATATATATATATTAACATGCTATATGTAAATTAATAATATTTAATAAAAAGTATACTATTTAATTGTTTAAATATAGTTACTTTTAAAAGTAATTTACTTAATGATAAAAATACATAATTTATCTTTTTATAATAAAATTATATATATATATTATTAGTTAGAATATGTACTATATTATGTTGCAAAAATATGTTGTACTTTTTTTTACATATAAAAAATATTTTTGAAAAAAATATACATATAGTTTATTACAAATAATAACTATATTCTTATTATTTTCTATTTTTAATGTAAAAGAAACATTTGCTGATGACAGTATAAGTCTTAAACAACAAATGAAATATCAAAAATTTCTTAAAATGAAGAATTTACTAGAATCTTCTAATCAGCAAGCACAAGAAATATTGTCAATTCAGGAATCTTTAAGTGCACGAATGGATGATGATTTAAAGGGACTGGGAGAAACATCTCGTCAATGCACAGAAACATTAAGAAGATTAGAAGAGCAGACTACAGAAATACAAGGAATACGGTCAACTATACTAAGTGCACGTCAGATGAAACCTAAAGATTTAGACAAGATACTACAATCAGCATATAAAACAATTCTTAAAGTTTATTCCCAGGGAAAAGATAGAGCAAGGATACATAGGCAGATTCTATTACAATTGCAACGAGTTAATTTTCATCAATTTCAAGTGAGAGATAGCGAACACTTGGCAGTAGATCAGCTAGAACTTATAGGCAGTACTTTAGAACGGGTAGAAGAAGAAACTTTAAACTTTAGCATACAACCACCTCAACCATATACTAATAGTGTGCTACAACAACAAGTGACATTGATAAATCAGAAGTCAGTAGCAGTATGGAATGGTATAGAAAAAAGAAAGAGACTTCGTTCTTGCTTACAGGCTTTGTATACTGTTGTTGAGAACAAGGCTAGCCAGGTTGAAGAGAAAAACAAGCAACTGGAAGAGATTGTAGCTGAATGCTATCTTATTGTTACAGGAAATAGTAGTCATCAAACTTCACGTCCCCCGTCACCACCACCATCATCTCCAGGGGGGGGGGGGTTGGCTCACTTGAAGGGTCTTCTTTAGGAAGTGCTTCGGCGTCTTTCACAGCTTATGATGTTGAAAGTAACTTTTGTGCTCTTCAAGGATTACAATGTTCTCTAGGAAATACGCTTAATCAAGCTTCAAATCTACTAAGAATGCTATCATTAAAAACTATGGCTATATCTTTAAAGCAAAATTATGCTGAAAGAGAGCTTAATACTATTGTTACTTCTCCTAAGCTGCGCTTTTGTAAGACAGCTATTGAGCAGCCTGTTTCATCATCTCAGCCATCTTTAGATGTGTTTATTCCATTCCAGGGATTTAGTTCAACAGATAAATATAGTTCAAATGGTGAGGACAAACTTTGCTCAGCACAAATAGGATTTGTTATGTGTCCTACAGAAAAGTTTACTATGGGAGTAGGTTATGACTATGTTCATGAAATCCCTAGGAAATATAAAGAAGATTCTACTCTAGTAACAAAGACACGTTCAACAATACATATTTTTTCTTCTATTTTTAGTTGGAATACAAATGGCGTGGGATTTACAGGACACATTACAGGATGTTGTGGATGGGGAGATATAAATAATACACGTTATTTCATACATGGTAGGGGAAAAGCTAGTTCTAAAGGGATGCCTAGAATTAATCTTAGTGGTGGGCTTTTACAAATAGGATATAATTTCCCAATATCAAATGTAATGACGATTACTCCCTATATTGAAGGAATGCTTACAACAGTTGCTTGGAATGCATATCATGAGTCAATAGGCCCTGTCCGTTGTAAAGTTAGTGACTATAGAGAAACTTCTTGTGAGAAAAGTGTAGGTTTACGACATAGCTATACTCCTTCTAGTAAGACACAACTTCAACTATGGATTGCAGGTGTTTTAGGTCAATATAATATAGGTAAACTGCATTCTGATACTTTATTTTCTGATTATAGTTATCATACTACTGTACCACTAAAGAGAAAAAATTATGAACATGCGGAATTAGGTATTAATTATGAAGTGTATGTATCAGACTTATGTACTATTGGACTTTATAGTATTATAATTTTTTCGCATATTCAAAAACCTACAGATAAAACTATGAGAGTTTCTTTACAATATATGTATTAATTCTATATAATTTTTATAACATATACTGTATAAACATAGTATTTACATGTAAAAATTTCATATAAATAGTAACTTTTGATTACTTTATCAGTATACATCATTAGATATGATAAATTACTGTTTTTATTTTTATATATAAAAATTTCATAGTACATAGAGTTAAATAATGAAAAAATTATATAAAATGTTATATAACGTTATATATATGTAACAGTAAATTTATATATTCTTTTACATTAAAGGAAAGATACGTGTATACATACATACATACTATAAATAGTAAATTTTTTTCTATTAAAAAGAACTATTTTAGATTAATTACAATTATTTTTATACTTTTATTTTTATGTTATTATAAAAATTCGTATTCTGAAGATATAGGTAAAAGAGATACATATGATGAATTTAATTGGTGTATGAAACAATTACAATCTATTTCAACATCACTAAATAATTTAATACAATATATGTATGAAGCTCATATAAGAGTAGATACATCAGATGCAATATTAAGAATGACTGAAAGCTATATAGAAACATTTACTATAGTACAGAACGATATATTTAATATGTTAATTAATGAGTCTAGTATGGTAAGAAGATTATTACAAACAGCAACTAACGATATTAAGAATGGAATAGATGTTTCAAAACATATTCATAGTTTAAATAATTTATTAAGTAATACTTATAAATATGAAGTAAAAATAAATCAAATTAAACAAAACCAACAGAAATATATCCATGATAGACATAATGTAATAACAAATTTACTTGCGCTTGAAGAGTCTGTTACAGAAAAGTTGCAGTCCACACAACAACTTATTCTATCCATGGTAATGACAATACCTCAATATGTTAGAATACCTTATTTATTAGAGGCAATACAACAAAGATTAAGTAATGCACAACATCAAATACCACAATTAGAAGCTGCTCTTGATGATTTGAAAAGTAAAATTTCCTCTTGTGCAGGAGGGCATATAAAAAATGTAGAATTAGTGCAGGAGTTGCAAAGTAATTTAGAAAAGGCATTGATGTTACTATTAGAATCAGAAAATGGACTACGTTCAGTTATATTAAAAGGAAAAGACCAAGGACCTAAACCACCACCGCCTTCAGGAGGTGCTTCAGCTTCAATGGCGAATTTTAGTCTAGGGGAAGGGAGTGCAGCTTTTGTTTCAGGTTACGATATATTGGGTAATGTTAGTTCTCTCCAGGAGTTACAATGTATCTTTGGGAATGCAATTACACAAGTCTCGAGTATTTTAAAAATGTGGTCTTTGAGAAATACCTTTTGCATACATGAAACAAAATGTAATATACCTCATTTTTTTCATAGTGATATTTTTAGAAAAAAAGAAAAGAAGATATCTGATTTATCATTACCACAGTTGTCATTATTATCTCACTTATCTGCTCCTTATCATATGTTTTCTTCAGTTGAAGGTTATTATAAAAATTTAGAGTATAAGCCACATGCAATCCAGGCAGGGGTTATTGTTTTTCCTGTAACAGGGTTACAGCTTGGAGTATCATATGATTTTTTAGAAAATAGAATGCTTAAAGTACGACATAACTCTTTTGGTTCAGCTAAGGCAAAAACAACAACAAATATTCTTTCTTTGGCTGCTTCATGGAATGCAGAGCAGACAGGATTGATGGGACAAGCTATAGGTTGTTATGGTTGGGGGTATATGCCCAATACACGATATGTTCCTTTTGTAGGAGAGAAAATCAGTGTTAATAGTAAGCCAGATATTGAATTGAATGGGGGACTTTTTCAATTAGGATATAATATACAGATTTCATCACCTATTAGACTTACTCCTTATGTGGAAGGTATGCTTGTTACTTTGGGATGGAAAAATTATAAGGAACATTATGGAGTAGTGTCTAGTAATATTAGTAATTATAAAGAAGCGTTATGGGAAAGAAGTGTTGGATTACGTGGATATTGGAATATAAATCCACAATCTAACATACAAGCTTGGATTTCAAAAATTTTTGGTCGTTCAAATACAACTAAGCTGAAAGCAACATCATTACTTTTTTCTATCCCTGTGTATAAAATGACTTTACCAGTATTAGAAAAGCGGTTCATAAAAAATGAACTTGGTATGTCTTATTCAATGAAACTTTCTGATAAAATGTGTATGAGTTTAAATAGTATATTCAACTATACTAATAATACATTACATACTCAAAATATCCAATGTTCTTTTCAATATGTCTATTAATATTATTATATAATGATTATAGTAAAACTATTCTATACATTACTATAGTTTTTCATAATTATATATTCCCTAATTAACTCTAAGTAAAAATTATAAAATGTCTACTACTATGTCAATTTTAAAAAATTGTATACTGTATTTTTTACATACATCAAATAAAATTTTTTTATATAGATATATACATAAAAAGTATTATATATTTTTTTTAGCACAGTTATTATCTATGTTATATACTTGTAGTAGTATAGCAAAGGTTAATGAGAAGAGTGTATCTAGCACTAGAATAACACATCAAGAACAACAAAATATAGCTAGTGAATTTATACAAGCACAACAAGAATATATAAATATAAAAAACTTATTAAATATGAATTTTCTATATTTTGACGAATTACAAACATCATATTTAGAAAGTTTAACTACGCAAAATAGTATGATAGATCTTTACTTAAATACAATAAGTAGAGAGGGAGAAGATTCATTTAACTATGAAGAAATACAACGTATGAAGGTGAACCAACAAAGATTAACAGGACAATTAACATACATCTTACAATCAATAACAAGTAGAATGCAAGAGTTGCAAGCAAATATTGTAGCAATAGAAGAAATGCAGTTAATAGTAGGTCAACAAGAAGGAATATCAGAAATTATAGCATTAAATAATGACCATCTTCAACGTATACTAAATAGTCAACAGTTTATATATAATAGTATTTTCAATGAGCACCTTATGTTAAGATTTCGTATAATGCTTGTGGAGAAGATTGAACAAGCTCGACAACAAGGGCATCCTCTACCACCATTCCCTAATAAAGAAATAAGAATGGGAAATTCTATACTACAAGAAGTAATATTAAAGGATCCACCCAAAAAAAGAGAGTCTAGTTTGCGTAAGCGTTGTTTAGAAACAGATTTAAGTAGTTCTTCTGACGAAGAAGCAAAGCTATCTCCTCAACAATTAGTACAAAGACAGATAGGACAATCATCGGACTATGATGCATCAAGTGAAGCTTCTGATGAAGAGTCACAGCCATACCCTCAAAGTTCAAGGTCTGTATATTTGTTCCCACGTAATATTCAGTCATCGAAGGATAGAACATCTTCTTTAGTTGCTATCTATAAAAAAGTTTTACAATTGGAACCTCTATTGGGAGTACAATATGTTTTTCATGATATGTTAGCTCGATTTCCAATAGAGCTTAAGCAGTTAGCAACAACAATAACAAATAATCTATCTGATAAATTATCTAACCATATAGATGAGAAGTTTTTTAATACTCTTGAAAGAACAAGTACAGGACGCATAAAAAAAGATAAGGGGGTTACAGTAATCCCAAACATACCCTTAAGTGATAAGAGGATGCAGTCTATGCTTGGAATGATGAAGGATTGTCCTTTCTGTATATCAACAAGACCACAAACTAGAAAGAGAAGTTATGTTTCAAATACAATTTCAAACATAACTCTTGGTTTAGGGTATGATCATAACAAGTATAATTCTAAAATACACAATGGTATACTTTCATCTATAGCAGCAAAAGTACAGATAAAAGGACTGCTTGCTACACTTTCTTGGGGTAAAAATAAGTGTGGTCTAACAGGTTGTGTCATGGGTGCTCATTACTGGGGGCAAATGCATACCATACAATCAATGCCATTTAATATAACCAAGAAAAAAAGTATACCAGTCAGGTTTAGTGGAGTATTAGCTCAGTTAGGGTACAAGATACCTTTAGGATCTGAACATTCTCTAATGCCATATATTGGCTCATCATATGTAGTAGGAACATCAAATAGTTACTATAAAGAATTAAGTCCGTTTTTCTATCTATCAGATAAACATAAAGAAAGTGTATATGATCATGTTATAGGTCTTTGTCTTTACAGTAAAATTAAAGATTTTTCTTCAATTCAGTTTTGGTTTGAAAAAAATTATAGACAACAGAACCTAAATATATTAAATATATCATCGCTGCTACAATCTAAACCTCTGTATAAATCATATCTACAAGGTTACAAAAAAAACGATATCTATAGTGAAACTGGTATCTCTTTTGAGTACACTATTAATGATGTGCTCACTATACATGCAAGGAATTGTTTTACATTACATAATATGAAAAATATTTTTTATATACAAACACAGTGTAACTTTTTGTACACGTTTTAATATAAGTATACTATATTAGTATGTATAAAAATATTTTTTTCTTTAGTCATTTATTTATATTGAATAATTTAATCTTATAAAAGACGAATAAAATTCTATATTATAGTAATAAGATAGAAGTATTCTTGTTTATACTATTCTTTTTTAAATATAAAGAAATTTTTTTCTTTTTATATAATATAAATTATGCTTTACATAAAAATTTTTATTTAGTTGGGAATAAAAAATGGATTTATCACATCAATATAACATTATACATAATATATATGAACATACTCATAACTATTTATCATTATTCCCTAAAAAATGTAAAAACTACTGTATAATAATATTACTATGTATGTGTTACATTTTATTTAATTATGAGTATTCTTTTTCAGTAAAACCTACACGCCAACTATCTACAAATTCAGATAGTTCAGTAGAACAACAGTCAGAAGAAAGTTCCTCTTCTTCTGAGGAAGAGGAAGGAAATCCTGGTAGTGATAGTCGTAATCAATTTTTATTACTATGGGAACAAGAGACATCAAATGTAAAAGAGCAGGTGTTTCCTCTTCAAGAGGAAAGTAGTTCTTCTAAAGAATTTATAGATAAGGCAGTACAAACTGGTGAAGACTCATCACAATCATCTAGCCAAAGTTCTGAGTCTAGTACATCTTCTACAAGTGCAGCATTAGGTACATCAGAGATGTTTTTTCTTTCGGAAAGTGAAGAGGTACAGGAAGTTATAATAACATCCTCTGAAGAACAAATGCAACAAGAGGTTATTAGCAATTTGAAAAAAAAAGTTAAAAAGTTAAAAGAAAAATTACAGCAAGAAAGAAAAAGACATCAACAGCAGATGGATAAATTAAAAACTTGTGCAGTACGTCAAGTTCAATTTTTACAAAGCATGGTGAAGATGGCTCAACATCAGATTCAGAAAGTAGAAATTGAAAAGCTAGAAGCCCAACAAGTTGCAGCTTTATTTCAAGAAGCCTTACTGGGTCAGGAAGCACAATCACAGTCATCAACAAGTCGTAGCTCTGTAATTATATCTCCTCCTCATGGAGAGGAAAATAAAAGTCCTTGTTCACCATTAAGTAGAGAGGACGAAGGTTCAGATGATTCTATGCCGCCTCTTGAGGGAGAAGAGGGTGACATATGGAGAGATGAGTATGTATCCCAAGAGCAACGTTCTCAATTTTTCTTACAGCAACAACAACAACAATCATCTTCTTTAAGTGAAGTTTCCCAAACAGGTGTAGTTGGTTCTAGTAGAGGGTTACCCACAATTCAAGAAGAGGACGAGGATGGAAGCAGTTGTTCTTCTATTGAAGGATACTTATCAAGCCCAACACCATCTGTTCTTATTGCAGAAGAAGGTTCAGGTTCTGATTTAGAAGAGTCAGTAAAATCTCCATCAGAGCATCCATCAGGAGTAGATAGTGATACGCTAGAAGAAGGAGAGGTGATAGGCGAAGAAGTTCAGGGTCCTTTAACTACTAAACGGCCTGCTCCAAGTTCGTCTTCAGATAGCTCAGATGATGAGTCATTATCGCCAGTAGTTAAGCGTCTAAAGCAAAGTTCTTCTTCACCACCTAAATCTCCAGGTAGTCCATCTTCCAGGGGTGATATGTCATCGATGCTTATACCAGGCTATAATCATGAGTCACAATATGGCTCTTTAAAAGGATTACAATGTGTCTTGTTTGGAGCAGTGGAGCAAATGTCAGCTAATTTAAAGACACTTGTTTTAAAAACAAGTTTATATCAGGCTGAAACAAAGGATAAAAAAACAAGCTCACTAATTGCAAAAGAAAGTAAAAAAGCGTGTATGTCCTTATGTGGAAAAGAAAGGTCTGTTAAAAAGGTTATGAGTGATTCAAGTAACCTATTATCGTTTTTAAATACTTGTCATTTTTTTGGATATACAGATAGCTATCTTGCTAATCAGGAGAATAAAGTATCCTCAGGAAAAGTCGGTCTATTAATGAACCCTATATCAAATGTTAGTATTGGTTTGACATACAATCGTCATAAGAACCATGGTAAAGAATATCATGGAGCACAATTAGGTACGTCTTTTGGATCAGCAAAAGCTAATATGGAACTAGATGGATTTTCTGCAGTTGTAGCTTGGAACTCTGAAGAAAAAGGACTTACAGGATATCTTTCAGGTTGTCATAATTGGGGTCAAATGAAAAATACTCGTCAGGTTATGCAGGCTGGAAAAGAAATGAGGACAAAAGGGAGTCCTGATGTCCAGTTAAGTGGAGTTTTAGGTCAGCTTGGATATACCTTTCCTCTTTCAAAGAAAGTTAGTTGTGTCCCATATATTGAAGCCACACATATAGTTGTAAAATGGAATCAATATAGGGAAGATTCAGGCTCTTTACCATGTGTGATTAGTGGTTACACAGAGAAGTTTCAGGAAAAAACTATAGGTCTGCGAACTTCTATGAAAATTACAGATAAAGCTATATTACAAACATGGGTTGCAGGTGGTACTGTCCAGCATACCACAAGTAATATTACATCTATGCCATTAGCATCTCCATTACTGCTTTATAAGACATCTGTTCCAGGAAATAAGAAGAAATCTTTCTATAGCGAATGTGGTACATTATATGAAATGAATGTGACAGATTTTTGTAAGGTAGACTTACATGGAAGTTTACGATTCAAAAAAGATCAAAAATTAGATGCTGGTCAAATGAGACTTCATTTTCAGTATTTATTCTAAAATATGCAATAGTTATAATTAGTTAATCTATTACTTTTTAGAATTTAGATACTATTATTCATTTAGTTAGATATAGTAAAAAGAAAGTATCTCTTATAAGAGATACTTTCTTTTTTTTAATAACTAGATGTAAAATTTTTATTTTATAACACTATTATTTTTAAATGCATTGTTTCTTTTGAAGCAGAAATAACTAAGACAGAATAAAGAATTAAAGAGTTATCATGATAATAAAGAACATAGAGATATTAAAGTTCAACGGAAAAGAAATAGAAGAAGTTGTACTTTGGCTGCTAAGAGAGTGTGTTTAGAGCCTCCTCCAACTTCCTCCTTCTCCTTTATAGTTTTTTCAGAAGGAGGGTTATAAAGAACTAAAGAATTAAGTCTATCTCAGGAGCATCCTGAAGATAATGTAACATTACAAGATGTAAAAACAACTCTAGATAAGTTGGAAGTGAGTGAACAGACGTCAGTGAATCAAGGACAATCTTCTAGTGCTGTTGAAGAAAAAAGATTACATTTTTATAATATTGATTTTTCGTTTATCCAATTTTCTGATACACAGTGGGATGAAAAAGGATTAGAAGAGGCTACAGAAATTTTATTATATTTATCATTAGGCGAAATAGAAAGTTTGTCTCCGACCTCATTTATTGAAATGCCTCTTCTTGAAGGTGAAGAAAGTGAACTATTGCTTCGTCTTCAATAAATAGACCAAATATGTTTTGAGTCACCACAACTTGTATTAGAAGAACAAGAACAACTATCTTAGGTAGTACAAACAGAAAGTTTACAAGTGTCTCAAGAGCAATCGTTTCAATAGGAGGAACAATAGGTATCCTCTAAGTCACAATAGGTTAGTGTTATACAATATGTTTCCTCTTTATTTTCTTTTTTTAAGCATAGAGAGTAAACGATATTTATACCAATTGAAGAAGAACAATCTCCTTTAGAGCAAATTGAGCAAGGATTTTTCCCTCCTGATGGAAGAACAGCTATTAATTCAGGGTAAAGCTAATGCATCATAAAAATACCACCAACCTGACGTTACTGAGAAAAAACTACTACTTAAAAACCGTCCACTGAAAATTGCTACTCAGTTAGCAGAAAATGTATCTTTGCCTGGTGGTTCATCTGCATAGTTTTTATTTATTCATGAGGCTCAGTTAAGTTTACTACAAAATTTTCAAGGAGTCTTTCAAGGAGAATTAAAGCAGATTAAAGGATCATCAATGGACTTAATAGTACAATAAATAAGTATGCAGTAAGAAAAGAAATGTAATTTGAAGGGAGTATGTCTTCTACAGCAGTTATTTCAGAATAAAAAAATTTAATGGATTATCTCAGCAAAATGTAAAAGAGTTATTGTACAATAAAAGATACTTGAATAATACATATCTGTTTAGAATTATTGATATGTATTCCTTAGGGCTAGAGCATAAAGTTTGTGCAGGTTAAGTTGGTTTTATTATGGAGCCAGTTTGGAATACATATTAGTTGTTATAAAAGACAGATACGTAAACAGGCTAAAATAGCTGAAATACTATTTTTTAGTTTTCACATTCTAATTATTAGGTCATGTGTTTTCAGAAGTAATGGTATATAATCTAAAAGCAAAGGGAGTAACAGGATATATTATAGGAAGTTGTGGATGGGGGTATAAAAAATATAAGTAATATCAGAAATTACATTATATGGTGTACTTGTCAGGCTAGGATATAACACACCTATTTTAAAAAAGTTTTATTTATCTCTTAGGTAGAAAATATACTTGCATAAGTAGGTTTGAATACATATAGTAAAACAAGTGGGATGCTTCCTTGTACAATTAATATTTATAAAGAGAAACTATGGGAGAACAATCTTGGTCTCCATCTAGATTTGAAAGTAAATGTTTCACCTTTCTTCATTCATAGATTACAACAAATCATAAAAGATATACATTAACAAGTTTATCTTCCAATATTTCAGACATCCAACACTTTTGTATCATCAAGAGTTAAAATATAATATTTACAAGAGGTTAGAAGCTCATATGCAATAATCACTGGAGAAAAAACAGATATTTTTTAAAAGGGCGTTCTTTATCTTAATGTTTTTAATAAAATTAATGAACACAATATAAAACTTTGTTATATTATTTTCACTAATAAGGCTAAAGATTATAGATTTTTTATAGTATTTATTTTTTACTATTTTGTCTTACATATTACTATCTATATTTTTCTTTTCTATTATATGTTCCTTTTTCTCACTATATAGAGTTATAGATAATTATCTAGTTATAGAAATAGTAAAATAATTATTTATGGATATAAGTATAAACAAATTCTCATCTTCAACTAAAACCTTCTAGTAGATACATCCATCTCCTATTCTTTTTCTTTAAAAAGAAAACTTATAATTTTTATAGTCTATTAATAGATTATTACAATATGCTTATTACTTAAATAAGTTTTCTAATTAATAAGAAATTATTGGAGTATCTTTATACTAATTACAAAAGAATATTATTTATACAGTTATTTTTTTATTTATACATATCTTAGGTCAATAATATGGAACAAATATTAAAATTCTTTTTATATTTTTATATATTATTTTCTAAATTCATATATGAAGTTAGAAATATATATATATATGACTTACAAAAAATAGTACTTATACAATTTTTTTATTGTAAAAAATATACTACTATATTTTATAAAACTTTTATTATTGTATTTATTTGTTCTTGTGTATACATTTTTATTATTTATAAATATACATTTGCAACTGATAGTACTTATTCTAATAACACATATGAATCTCAAGATGAGATATTATCAGAGATGTCAATGCAACTAGAGTTAAGTGCTTTAGAATATGTAGAGCAACAATACATACAACAACAAGAACAAGAATTAATTCAACAACAGCTATTACAACAATTAATGTCTTTATATGGACAATTAGGAGATTTGGAAAATCAAGCTATGAGTTTAAAAGTTCAACAACAACAGTTAAGTGAACAATATAGAACTCTTTTACATATTCCTATAGTTGAACAATCAGCTGAAACTATAGAGCAAGCTCTTAGTATTACACACCAGCAAGAACAACTAGAAGAACAAGTAAATAGTACACAAAGTCAAATAGAAGTGCTGCAAGAGCAAATACTTCAAACTTTGTATCAACTAGGGATGATAGCACCACCAGGAGGCAATGCAGGTCAAGAAGAGGATGGTTTTAATATACAAGGCCCAGGAGGAGCAGGTGGGATAGCTACTTTTACTCATGGTTATGGATATTTAGACCAGTTTAGATCATTACAAGGATTACAGTATGTCCTTTTTGATACATCATCTCATGTATCACATGCATTAAGAGACATAGTTTCAAAGATTCAAATGAGTTCTAATTTTTCAAAGGTAAACACTATATATTTACCTCAAGATTTGAGGAGACATAAAAAGTTTCATAGAAATACAAAAGTTGTAGAAAAAAAAGAAAAGCTACACTATTTTTTATATCCAATAACTTTTTCCTGTAACCTATTTACTTCATTAGAAGAGTACAATATATATTTAGATAAACAACATAGTACACAAGTTGGAATAGTTGTAAATCCAATACCAAATGTAACTATGGGTTTTTCATATAATTATAAAGATTTATCTAATAAGTACAAGATAGTAGAGACAGATACATCTATTAATAAAGTAAATACAAAATCTAATATTACAAAATTTTTAGCTACTGTAGCTTGGAATACGGATGGACAAGGTTTTACAGGATTTTTTTCTAGTTGTTATGGTTGGGGTCATATAAAAACAATACGTTCTTTTAATCCTTCAGGAACTTCTTTTAAAGGTAACTCTGAAGCTACAATCTATGGTGCATTAGTACGATTAGGTTATAATGTTAGAATAGTGGAAGACATACTACTTACTCCTTATGTGGAAGGTGTAATGAGTATTGTTGAAAGAAAACCCTATGAAGAACAGAGAGGATATTTATTATCTAAGATAAACAACAATAAGGAAGTGCAGCTAGAAAGAGGAATAGGAATTACTTCTTTTTGGAAATGTACATACAATTCAGCTTTACAGACATGGCTTGGTTTTGGCTTGAATACTTGCAAGATAAACAAGCTGACGTCTAGACTGTCATATGGCCCTTTTTATCTTTGTTCCTTGTCTGTTCCAAGCGTTAGAAAAACATCCTTTTGGAAAGAAATAGGAATGTCTTATGATATACAACTCTCAGACAGAACACATATCAATATTAGTGGGAATCATCGGTTGGAAGCAGATAAACAACCTGGGAACAGTAGTATAAGAATGCACCTTCAATATAACTTTTGATATTTTATAACTATTTTTATGTTGTTATGCTTTTTTATAATACTTCTTGAAAATAAGAAAAAAATTTATTATTATAAATAGATAATTTTTTAATCTATTGTTTTTAATTATCAAGTTAAACATACTATACGTATTTAATATAGATTATATGTTTATAACATATATACGTATGTATTATTTCCTTTTTATGAATTTAAAGTGTCAATAAAAAATAGTTACTTTATGGATATTATTCATAAAGTAACTATTTTTACATATAATGTACGTTGTTATATAATGTATATTGCATACATTGCCTTATACTTATAAGGATAACCATTTTATTTTATGATTCAAGAATATAAAAATTTTTTATTTAATTATCTATATGTCATTATACCATTATGTATATTTTTTATATGTATAAAAATAAGGTTTTTTTACAAAATAAAGTCATACATAGATGGGATACTATTACTAATTCTTTTACTGTAGGGATACTATTATGTTTTTTTTGTATGTATACTCAACAGGTAGCATGTGCTGAGGATCCAGATCTATATGCAGAGCCAGAAGATTTAATGACAGAAGAGCTATTAGCACAACATGCCTTGGCAGCAGCAGCTATTGTTCAAGGGAATCAAAATGAAAATCCAGAAGTAGAGCAAGAAGAGTTTTCATTACTAGAAGATTTATTAGTTGCATTACCTAATTTAGATAGTACTTTAGATGATAGCCTAGCTTCTGGAGGACATCCAACCAGTTCTGGAGAGGATGTTGGTGAAGGAGCTTCAGGAGGGATTTTTTCTCAAGAAGAAGGGGCAACTGGTGGCTCTCACTTACTAGGTCTACTATGGGACGATTATGAAAAAGGGCCAAGTCAAGAGTGGCCAGAACATGTGCAAACAACAACAAATGAGGTAACATCTTTATTACAAAAGTCATTAGAAAGTTTAAATAATGTACATCAGTCAACAGTGAGAAATAGAACCTTATCTAGAATGAGTGTAGCTGCTGGAAATATTTGGCTTACAACAGTGATAAGTTCATTGCAAACGGAACTTTCTGACCTTATGGCAACATCTCGTCCTTTAAGGGGAATATTTATACAGAAAAGACTAGTTGAAATTCAGGAGCAAAAAGTTAATCAAGAAAAATTATTAGAAGAGCTACATGAAGTATTAGAAGA
The DNA here is from genome assembly GCF_000055945.1 of Lawsonia intracellularis PHE/MN1-00. NCBI lineage: Bacteria > Pseudomonadati > Thermodesulfobacteriota > Desulfovibrionia > Desulfovibrionales > Desulfovibrionaceae > Lawsonia > Lawsonia intracellularis. The sequence goes on along the minus strand of NC_008014.1, from coordinate 54,793 downwards.
ACATCCACAAGCACAGAGAGTTATTCAAGCACAAGAGATATTTTTACAACATTTAGCTAAGCTACTAGAGAAATTAGAAGCATTACTTGAAATAATTGAACCTAGTGATTCATCTGTGGAGCAAGGTAGGCCTCCTGGAAGCCCACCACCACCTGGAGGTGGTGCTATAGGATTTAGCTTTCCCATACAGACAAGATTTTTACTAAGTTATAACATTCAAGGGGAAATATCTTCGCTGCAAGGGATGCAATGTCTTTTGTCAGATACATCTGAGCAAGTTTCTACTATATTAAGGATGCTTGTCTTAAGATCGAAATCGTTTAATGCTCCAGCTGCATATCCTAAGAAAAGAGCAAAACAAATCTATAAGAATAAAAGTTATTTGTCATTGCAAAATAACTCTAAAAGTAGTCTTTCTTCAACGACATATAGAAGTCAATTACCATTATTAAAGTCATTTTATGTAAGTACACAATGGGATAGTTATACATCAAACTTAGAATATACATTACGAGCAGCTAATGTCGGATTTTTAGTAACTCCTACAGATATGCTTAATGTTGGTCTTACATATCAACATAACAAACATATTTCAAAAGAGTATTATGGGATGCAAAAAGGTTGGTCTTTTGGTGCAGCTAAAGCAATAACCAGTACAGATAGTCTTGCAGCTGTTGTTGCTTGGAATACAGGGGCTGTAGGATTCACTGGATATCTTTCAGGATGTTGTGGCTGGGGAAATATGAAAAATACAAGAATGGTTACTCATGCTGGAATTAAAACATATTCTAAAGGGAGTCCAAAAATTACATTACATGGTGGACTTATTCGACTTGGGTACAATTTTCAAATAGTAGATGGAATGTTACTTACGCCATATGTTGAAAGTATGTTTGTGTCATCAGGATGGAGTCCTTATGAAGAGATAACTGGCTTATTCCCTGCAAAAATAAGTGGTAATAACGAAAAAGTAGTAGAAAAGGTTATGGGACTAAGCCATTCTTGGGCTATTACTGATAATATGCATGTCCAAACATGGGTAGTAAGAAGCATAAAAAAACACAGAATGAAAGAATTACGCTCTCAAGTAGGTATTAGTCGTCAATATACCTTATCTATTCCTAAAAGACATAATCAGTATATTCGGAGTGAGGTTGGATTATCCTATGAAAATAAGTTATTAGAAACATTTTCTATACGTTTAGATAGCCTATGGCGCTTTGATCAAAAGAATAAATGTAAAGAACAGCAAACAGGTTTTTTCTTTCAATATAGTGTGTAGTCTTGTTATATCAAAAAGAAATAATGAACATATGCTGAGTAACCTGTTATTTTTTACAAGTGTCATTGGTAGGCTAGATATCATCATTTAGTTGTTAACTATTAAATAAGCAAGAGGATACGTATTCTGTACCTTAGTTTTTCTATCATAGATAGTGAGTAGTCAAATAAGTTTAAGTAATCATAGTTTTAGGATATCAAATAATATTTTGTTTCCTAGAACTATGATTACTATTGACGGAGGGGTGCTATGCAAAAGAGGTTATAGTATGTTTAGAGGTAGTTGTTATTCTTATATGGGACTATATTTCCTCTAAAAGAATATGTTCAATGTGTGTGCTATTTATTTCTGGATTAAAATGATCTTTTGCAAATTCAAATGCATTTTTACCCATTATTTCTAAGACAGTAGGTTCTTCTGAAAGAAGTGCAAGTATTTTGCCAAGGATTTTAACGTTCTTTGGTGGAAAGAGATAACCTGTTCTACCATTCTTTACAAAAACATCTTCTTCTCCAGATGCGATTGTAGGTCTACCTATAGACATAGCTTCAATGATATCTCTTCCCCAAGGTGAACCTGTTCGATCAGGTCGTATCATGCAGTGCATAGCTGCCATATGCTGTTCTACATTATTAACCCATCCCTCAAGATGAATGAAGTCTGTAAGTTTATAAGATTGAATAAAATCACTGATAGCTTGGGTACTCTTTGATGGCATATTTAAATTAATGCCAAAAAGATGCAAATGTACATTTCGTTCTTTTAATATAACGGCTTGGTCAGCATAAGCTAAAAGTAGGATATCAAGTCCTTTTGTAGGGATAAATTGAGCAAACATTCCAAAACGGGTAGGAGGAAATGAAGAAAAAGGTTCAAAATATGGTATATGTGAACTGCTATTATAAACAATAGAGTGAGGGATACCCATTGATTGTAATTGACTAGACTCTTGTGGCCCTATAGCAATAGCAAAATTAATATATTGCTTTAGCATAGAGGTACATTTTTTATAATTATGATAGTCTGACGTATCAATTATTTCCCTAGCAATAAGGACTTTTCGCTTTCCAGGAAAGTAAGGAGCTAAACTTGTTGGTGCATAACTATTAAAACAAATAACGTCTGCTGTTTCTCCAATATGTTTTACCTCTGGGAGATACTTACGTTGTCTACTGCATAGTTCTTGATGATGTTCAATATTGGGTTCACATCCAATAAAAGAAACTGGAAGCCATCCCCATGGGAAAAGATATAAAGATACTCCTAGCTGTTGATATAACAAAGCTGTTGGTTTTTCTGGTTCAGGTGAAATAAATGTTATGATACTGATTTTATGTCGTTTTACAAGCTGTTGTACTAATATAGATAAACTTCTTGCAGCTCCTCCACTATCAATATCATGCGTGACAAAAAGTAGATGCATGTGTTGATCCTTATATACCAACCAAAATTATAAGAAATACTATGACTATGGACTATTTTGAGTTTCTTCATGGTGTTCTAATGTCAGTTAACCGACATTAGAAGTTTACTTTACCGTTTAACAATACATACAGAATCAATCCACCTATTGGATGTTCCTTATTTTTACGGTATAAGTATAGCTTGTTACCATGACAGATAGCCCAAAATAAGTCCATAGTATTATGTTAAAAGACTAATAGATTACTATTTTTCACTACTACAGGAGCATATATTGGCAATATACCATGAAACAGATCATGATAAAAACACTGATATGACAAACAAGGCTGAAATCTTTTTGTTTTTGATTTATTAATGGTGTGTAACATGAGTTTAACAAGGTTTTTAATATTTCTTTTTATAGTCATGGTATTCATTTGCCTTCCTCCCATAGTTGCATGTGTTAGTATGTCTTCTATTCAGGATTCATGCCTAAAATGCATACCATATACTTGTGCCTATATATTGTGAGTCTAAGCCGACTTTTGAATTTGATTTTGTTCGTATACTTGTATTAAAACTTATACCAAAATGTTCAGTAGGTTTGATTGCAATAGCTGCCCCAATTTCACCCATGGACTGCTTTCTTGAATATTTTGAAACAGTCATATTTTCAGTATGATCATCAATTGTAAGAAGGGCTTCAATTCCTACACCATTTTTCTTTTTACTAGAAATATATGCTCCCCAAGCATAAATTTGACAGTTATCTACTATTTGCCATCGAGTTTCTATTCCTAGGCGTTCCTCACGTACAAGTTCTTTTGTACTACTTATGTTAGCTGGGAATTTCCCTTTATTTTCTGAGTAGTTATTCCATCGAGCACGAACAGCTGCAAGTTCTCCATATGGTGTGACAGCAATAGTTTCTGTTACTTTAAATCTATATCCAATTCTTGCTGTTCCTCCATCAGTATGTGTACGTGTTTTCCCTTTTGCAGTGAATGCAAGATTATCATATGCAAATTTACGAATAAGTGTAGCATCTCCAGTACCATATGCATATTCTAAAAAGCCTGTTAAGCCATATCCTTCAGGATTCCAAGCTGTAATGAGTGAGATGTGATTTGTTTGTAATTTCCCTGCTGCAGAACCTTCAAAAAGTGCGTCAGTGTTGGAAATATGGAAATCTTTAGTTGTATGTTGCGTATAGGTATATGCCACTCCAAGATTAATTGCTGAGAAAGGATTTGCAATAACACCAACAGTCACAGCATAAGGTTGATGTTTTTTAGGATAAGGTTTTTTTGTGCTTGCTGAACCAAAAATACGAAAACGTTTTGTTGTATCTGGATACCCAGTCGTTGTAGCAAGAGCTAGTGAACGCATAGCTTGTTGAGAACTTTGTGCAATAGCATGAATAGCTTGAGTAAGTGCTTTACATGCATTGCGATAACTATCTAAACTAGATATTGGCGGACGTTTGGCCTGGGTCGCTTGTAGATTTTTAGGTGTTTTAGATAGAACTTGCCTTACGTTAGCTCCTGAAGGGTTTCCTCTTCTTGGTGTAGCTCGTGCTGGGGGCATAGCTCCTAACATTACAGGACGTCTATACTGTAGAGAACTGTTCTCCCCATTTGAGCCACTAGAATTTGAGTAACCATCAGATAACTCGTCATTACCACTACGATTACCACCATCAGTATCATTGTTATTAGATTCACCTTCTGGATGACTGTCTGAATCAGATTTGCTTCCATCATCACCATTTTCAGAATTATTAGCAGACCCAGGCCAAGCTATCCCATCATCGCTACCATCGTGTTCAGACTCAGAGTTATTCCTAGGATTAGGCCAGTCTATCTCATCATCACTATTATGTTCATCTTCAGAATTATTAGCAGACCCAGGCCAAGCTATCCCATCATCGCTGTCATCGTGTTCAGGCTCAGAGTTATTCCTAGGATTAGGCCAGTCTATCCCATCATCACTATTATGTTCATCTCCAGAATTATTAGCAGATCCAGGCCAAGCTATCCCATCATTGACACCATCGTATTCAGACTCAGAGTTATTCCTAGAATTAGGCCAATCTATACTATCATTACTTGTAGAGAGAATTTGTATGCTGCTAGAAGAGGATGATTTGTTTCCTCCATCTTCAGATTGATGACCAGTATCTTCTTCATAGCTGTTGAAGTTATTACCTTGATTAGAATCAGTATATGAACTGTCTCTATTATTATTATAATGTTCACTGCTACTTTCTTCTAGAATTATAATAGAACTACTTGAACTAGAATTGCTTTTTGTGCTAGAGTGGCTTCCACCATGATTTCGTAGTATCCAACTAGCTGAACTATTTCCTAGCCTTTCAAAGCTACAACTGTAATCAGATTCACTATTACTGTCACTATTACGTTTACGTTTACATTCACGACCTAAACAGTCACCTTCATCATCCTCTGGTCCAGGATATTCAAGTAAACTGTCACCAGAACTACTGCCATTAAGAAGAATAATACTACTACCACTATTACTTCCAATGCTTGATGAACGAGATTTTGAAGAAGATTTACTTTTATCATTTAAAGAAGATTGCGATTGATGATGGGCTGAATGATCTTCAGTTTCATCTGGAGGATTTTGTTCATGCTCATTGTAGTGATCTCTATGTGATGGATGTGAATGGTTAGATCCACTACTTTTAGTAAAACATAAGACGTTTTCTCCATAGGAGGGTTCATTTTGCTGAATGCCACCATCTTCACCATTTGGATTTTCTGAGGGTTCAGAGTGAGGTTGTTTTGTATCGTTTTTTTTTGGAGGACGGTGAGGATGACCTCCGGTTTGTACAAGAAATATCTTTTTATTTTCTGAAGTTAGGTCAAAACTGTTAGAAGAGCTCCAGTCAGATGATTCATCATTATTACTGTCACCACCACTTTTTAGTGAGCCTTCTAAAGATTTACTGTCATCACTTGATGAAGGAGGCAAAAGTAGTCCAGTTCTTGTAGGACTAGGAGTTCCTTTGAATCCAGTTTGTACAGTTGGTTTAAATGGTGACACTTCTGCGCTATTCCCAGGACCATGTTCAACAACTTCAAAACCATCTAAAGAATTTCCATTTTCTGATGAAAAGTGATCAAAATTTCTTTCTTTTTCAAAACTAAACTCACTACTACTGTATTCACTACTAGCTTCATTTTCTGATTCATTATCATTTTTAGGATAAAAGGATTGTGATACTGGGGGACTGTTATTATGGGGCATTAAAGTGTGTTCTTCTTGCGTGTTTCCATTATTTTTAGATGACTCACCACTACTATGAGAGGCTTCATTTCCTACACTACTATAACAAAGGTGTAAGTATTTTTCGAAGCTAGAATTTGACGAGTTATTAGATGGAGTATGTTCAGATTCAGGTGATGAATTTATACTTTGTACTATTTCTTTTTTTGGACCAGATGGCTGATTAGATTCGTTATTAAAGTCAGATCCACTTTTGTTTAATTGCACAAAACAGCTAGACGAATGGTTTGAGGTTGACATTGGTCCTCTATGTTCACATCCTACTGATGGAGGATTTTGCTCACCATTTGAATGTTGATTATTTTCAACAGATGTATTTTGTTGTCCAGTTGATGATGAATGTGACATCAATGGTGCAATACTAACATTACTACTATTACTATGTTCTCCATCATTTTGTTCTTCTAAGTGCTTATTTTTTCCTCTATTACTTGATTGTCCAAAGTCTTTTTCCCATGAAAGGCCAAGTGATGATTGTTTTGATGAATTAGAGTGGTGACTGTTTTCTTTTTTGGAGTCTTCAATAGAATTGTTAGATGGCCTTTTGTATGGATCAAATTTTTGTTGTTCATTATTATTGCCACCATTATCTATAGAGGGATTTTTTGTTTGAAGATGTCTTCCTGGTAGTTCATTCATAAGTGGACCAGGCTTATTTTTGTTAGGTGATAATAGAGGGATTCCTATTTTATAATGATGATGTAGTGGATGATGATGATGTTGTTGTTGTTGGTGGTGGTAACGATGTTGGTGATGACTATGGTGGTGATGATGTATATACTTATAATGTTGAAACTGTGGCTCACAAAAATTTATTAATGGACGTATAAGGTCATCTCCAGGTCCTATAATCCCCATACTCATATCTTGTTTTGGTTGGTTAAACATAGGGGGATAGTGCTCTCCAAGTTCATACAGATCTTTAAGTGGCTTAGGTTCCGCATTGTTATCACTTTCATTTTTTTGTGTACTGTTTTCAGTATGTGATTCATGTGATGATTCATCGTCAACAACAATAAGTTTTTGCCATGGTTCAGAATGGTTATGAGAAGGGAGATCAAGAACTTCAAAGCCATTAGAGCCATCACTTTTATTACCATCTAGATTTGTAAAATTATCAGATGTACCTCCCACAGCTCCAACTAAATCTGATTTTTCCCCTTTATCTGTATGTTTATCCTGTTCATTTATCTCAGAGTCATAATGAGAATGATTTTTTTCTTCTTTTTCTTCATCATCAGAGGAACTATTGTTTCCTTCAGTTCCAGATGGTTTTTTATCACCTCCTGATGGTGCATCTCCTCTTTGCCCATATAGATTTACTGCATATAAAGGTAGGCCAGGGATACCTATTATAGCCTTTGCAACAGAAGAAGGACGATTTTTAGATGAATGCTGTGATGGTTTTATAATTTTTTTTAATAGTGAGATATGTTTTGAAGGTAATATGCTTACTACTTGTTGTTTTTGTGTAGCAAATTTTGGATTTGTAGCAGGTGATGCCTTGGATAATGTATCATTTGTTTGTTCTATTTCTGTTTCTTGTAATATATCATCTATTTGTTCTACTGTAGGATGATTCTCTTCAGAATCGTTTTTTTTGTTGCCTATTTCTGCTGTGGGTAAACTACAAGGTGTTTCATTTAAATTTTTCTTCAGTGGGCACATGTATACTGAATTAACCTGTGAGTTTATATCTTGCTCGAAGGTTGATTCATGTGTCTCAAGTAATGCAATATATTTTTTAGAGAGTATAGACCTATCATCTCCACCTTTATACATTTTTTTTAATAGCTTATTATCGTTAGCCTGTTTTTTTACATATTCTGCATCATAAAAAAATTTTTTATCTAAAAAATAATATAACTTAGTATATTCATTTTTTGTTATATAGCTATCTATACTATATAATTTAGTAATGCTGTATTTACTCAATATAAGTAACATAATTGACATACTAATAATAACTATAGAAATAAAAATAATTTTATTTTTTATTTTCATAAAAATTACCTTTTTTATAAAAAATAATTTTTAACTAATTAAAAAATATTGTTAAAAATAAAAAATATTCTTTTTAATTTTAACAAAATATCTATTTTTAATTTTATAAATTAATAAAATTTTTTTAATCTACATAGTTATATACTAAATTAGTAATTATATTATCTACATTTCACACTCCATATTGTTTTTTTTATTAAAAATTTAAAAGTTACATTTAGATATAATTCATTTATAATGTATGTACAGTCTGTCATACCTTCTCCTATGCCAGAATAAGCACGAAAAAAGTACTCCACCATATAAGGGGAAATGAAAGTACTTTTCGTAACTATCTTTACATATTTATAAAAACATAAATAGCTCAATGTATGGCTAACTATTAATTAGCACAAAAGGGATGCATAATTTATTGAGATCATTGCAACTAGACACTCCTCTTTTCACATATAATAATTGATGTGCAAGGGGTGTTCCATATGTGAAAGATCATAAAATAATCAGGTGTTATATTAAGACTACTATATTAAAAAATTTATCTAGATTATTGAAAAATATTTTGTGTCCCAAAATCGTCAATAAACCGACAACCTATCATAATTATTGATATATTAGGATAGCTCTTTGTAACTCCTACATATTAGGACTTTATACTTTCTGCATATTATAATTAAGATCTATATTATCTATATTAGATGACATCCCCTCATAAGGCATTAGAAGGTCATAAAAGGATAATTTGCCTTTAAATATAGATAATTAAGAATTAGATGTTTAAGAAGATGTCAATCTAATGAAACTGTATATTGTCTGATTATAAAAAGTGATTGTTGTAACCATTGTTAGTACCAACACTTTATTTGGCTGACAGTCTTCAATCTTTTTATTTGTTATATTTGGTATAGTATCAAGCTATAAGTAGGTTATAACAATGTTAAAAGTATGTTGTATTATTCTATTATTGTTATGTGGCTCCAAAGAGTGTCTTGGAGAAATTCCTTATGCAGCACAGCGTCATCGAAATGTGCTTATTAGGGTAGCTCGTGAAGTTTGGGGAATGGATGCACCTGTTGCGCTCTTTGCAGCTCAGATTCACACTGAATCCTTATGGCATGAAAATGCAGTAAGTCCTGTTGGTGCACAGGGATTAGCTCAGTTTATGCCAGAAACAGCTGCTTGGTTGCCAACTGTTGCTCCAGAAACAGGTGAGCCTCTACCTTTTAATCCTGCATGGAGTTTACGTGCATTGGTTACATATGATCTATGGCTTTGGGAGCGAGTAGATGCCATTTATCAATGTGACCAAATGGCGTTTATGCTCTCAGCATACAATGGCGGACTTGGATGGGTTCAAAAAGATAAACGTATGGCAAAAGATAATGGACTTGATCCAAATCGTTATTGGGATTGTGTTGAACGCATAAATGCAGGTCGTAGAAAATCAGCCTTTCAAGAAAATAGGAAGTATCCAAAAGTTATTCTGCATACCTATCAAAAAAAGTATGAAGATGCAGGATGGGGTAGAGGGGTTGAGTGTGATTATCGGTAAATATCTTTTTGTGATTATTGGCCTAATAGGTCTATTCATTTCTGGATACGAACGGGGAAAGTCAATAACAACTAATAAATATAAAGCAATTGTTGCTAAGTTGGAATCTGAATATGCTAAAAATGATCAAGCTCGTTATCAAGCTATTGCAGAAGCAGAACAACAAGCACGTATACGTCTTCAACAGCAAACAGAACATATACGTTCTCTTATGAAAGAATTAGGAGAAGTACGTAAAACTCTCACCAAAGAACGTAATGAGTTTAAAGGAAAGATTAATGAGGTATCTAAAAGGGCTGATTCTTACTGTCTTGGTTTACCTTCTGAGTGGGTGTCTACCTACAACCAGGTCCTTGGGCTCACCAGTTCCAGTAATAACACCAGAGGTAAAAACGCTCATACCAGGGGTTCTGCTTCAGATACCGGAACCGCCGGAACCACTAATGCCAGGATACAGCAAAACCAATTAGCATATTCGTCTTCACTTATACAACAACATACTAGCAAGCAGAATAACCAGTCCAATGTATTAGAAAAAGAGTCGTTTATAAAACAATCGTCTAATAATACTTTACCAGCATCTTCTTCACAAACTAATGAGTCTATAGTCACACCAAAAGATTTATTATCACACATACAGGATTATGGACTATATTGTCGTAGAATTGAAACACAACTACATGCTATTGGAGAACTTCTGGAGGCACAACAGTGACACTTTTTACTATTGATAATAATATTATTGGACTGCTTGGAGTTATCTGTGCTTTATTATCCTACTGGGCTATACGACTTGAAAACCGTATTACTTTAATTCTTACAGGTCTTATTGATATACGAGAACGTCTTCCTAAGGAGTATATTCCTAAGGAAGAATTTAAAGAACGAATAGAAGAAATTTGTGAATCCATAATACATAAAAAATGGGGACAGGTATCTCATGCTCCTGTACCACCTCTTTTATATAAAATTCTTGAAAAAGCATCACTTAATAATAATCAATCTTAAGAAGGAAAAGGATATATATGTCTGCATATGCTCCTGAAACAAAGGAAGCCATACGCAATGAGTATATTACATCCCGAAAAACTCTTGCAGAAGTTGCGTCTTCATTTAATGTAGCTCTGTCCACAGCAGCACGTTGGAAGGGAGAGGCAAAAAAACTTTCTGATGATTGGGATATCCTACGAGAACATTTTTTTCTTGTAGGAAGCGGTATGGAAAATATTACACGTCAAATGTTTATTGAGTATGTTTTACAGCATAAAAAAATCTTGGAAGAGATCCAAGAAGATATGGATATTTCTACATCTACTAAAGTACACATGTTAGCAAAATTGAGCTCTAGTTTATCAAAAACTGTTGAAGCAAGCCGTCATGCATTACCAAAAACAGATAGACTTGCTACTGCCCTTGATGTCATGAGAAAACTTGTACAATTCACACAGCATCGTTATCCTCAACATGCTTTATATCTTTTAGAAATCTTAGAACCATTTGGGAATATTCTTATTACAGAGTATGGTCAGTGAAACTTTCAGAAAAAGCATTTTCTAATGCTATAGGCTCACTTGCAAATACCCTTGCACGACAGATTGAAACAACCTGTCATGAGTTTGAAATAACGACTAATGCCACAAAAAAAAGGATAGAACGTGTTCAGTATGATTTTTCTTTTTTTAGAAAAACCTACTTTCCTCATTATGTACACAGAATACAACCTACTCAAAATAGACAACCCATATCATCAGTAGAGCAAAACAAGATATTCCAAAATACCATTTCTTCAGATAGTAGCTTAGAGTCATTAGGTATTATTAAACAGAATGTACAGGTAATAGATAAACAATTATCTGTTGTTTCAGTAGATAATATTCCACATAGATTGGATAATATATGCCCTATTTCAATTAATAGTGGTTCTACTACAAATCATCATAGACAACTATTCATGGATCATGATTCAGTCCTTCATCGTTGGCTTGATGAGACCTTACCAGGTATTCTTAATAACCCTAAAGGACAATGGTTAGCTATTGCAGCACCTCGTGGTGAGGCAAAGTCTACAATGGTATCTTTATTTTTTGTTATATGGGCTATAATAACCTATAAAAAACACTATATCTTACTTATAGCAGATACTATTGAACAAAGTGTTTCTTTACTAGAAGCTATAAAAGTTGAACTTACTTCTAATCCTCGATTACAACAAGATTTTCCTGAAAGTACAGGAGAGGGCAGTGTTTGGAATGAAGGAACAATTATTACATGTTCTAATGTCAAAGTTCAGGCCCTAAGTGCAGGAAAGCGTATGAGAGGACTTAGGCATGGAGCACATCGACCTGATTTTTATTCTTGATGATCTTGAGAATGATGAGCAAGTAAGAAAGCCTGAGCAGAGAGATAAATTGCAAGCTTGGCTTCAAAAAACAGTTTTAAATCTTGGCTCAGCAGATGATTCTATGGATGTCCTTTATATAGGTACCATCCTTCATTATGATTCAGTCCTTGCACGCACATTGACGAAATCTTTATGGCAAAAAAAAGTATTTAAAGCCATTCTTCAATGGCCTGACCGTATGGATTTATGGGATCAGTGGGAAGTTATTCTTTCTGAACAAGGAGAAAAAGAAGCCTGGCGTTTTTGGGAGGTACATCAAGAAGAAATGCTTCAGGGTTCCAAAGTAAGTTGGCCAAGTATGCGTCCATTGTATTTACTCATGAAGCGTAGAGCAGAAGATCATGCTGCATTTGATTCTGAATACCAAAATGATCCTTTATGTGGTGATGATGCACCATTTGCACAGTGTATTTACTATTGGTCGACCCCTTCGGATAGTTGGACTTTTTTTGGAGTTTGTGATCCTTCATTAGGTAAACATGGTGCTGGAAGGGATCCATCTGCTTTACTTGTTGGAGGATTTTGTCAAAAATCTATGACACTTCATGTGATAGAAGCATCTATTAGGAAACGTCATCCAGATAGGATTATTGAAGATATTATTGCTTTACATAGACAATACAAACCTGTTTTATGGGGAGTAGAAGCCGTGCAGTTTCAAGAGTTTTTTGCACATGTTCTTGTTCAACGGGCAGAGAAAAGCGGATTAGCTTTACCAGTTAAAGCAATTACACATAATTCAGATAAATTGTTACGTATTGAATCATTACAACCTCATATGGTTCAAAAACATATTCTTTTGCACCCATCACAACAAGAACTTATCCATCAACTTCGCCATTTCCCAAAAGCTGATCATGATGATGGTCCTGATGCATTAGAAATGTTATGGGAAATTGCTTGTTCTTCTGTATCTATCAAAGATGGATTTATACCTGTTTCTTCATCAAGTTACTCTGAACAAACTATGTATGACTCCTGGAGGTAACAGAATAGTAAAATAGAATACTGTTTATCCTGTCTTTATAAGAAAAGTACTATATAAAATGTGGTGATAGTTTTTTATTATAAACTGATAATGGAGAACATTTCTCTATATAGTGCTGAATAGTAAATCATACAAAAATGGTATGTATGATTAGTTACATGGTTAAGGTAACGATAACATGAAAAAGAAGAGCTATATACTGTCACTAGTTGTTCTATAGTTAGCTAGCCATGCATCTGGATTTTCAAGTGCTTGTTCGATTTTTGTAATAATAGTTGCTGCAGGAAGTTTTAATCCACGTGCAATTAAAATGAGTGTTTCAGTTCGAATTCCAGATTTTCCATCTTCTAATCTTCGTAACCAAGAAGAATCCAAACCACTTTCTTTTGCTACTATATACCGACTTAGCCCTTGTTCTTCTCTGAAGTTCTTTATAATAAGCCCTAGTACTTTTTTTATTAATTCTCTATCCATTGTTGCACATATTAACCTAATAAAAAGTAAATAGTGTTTATAAATAGTAACTGGTGTGTAATCACATTTATAAATAAAAATAATGTGTTGATTAATAAGACTACCATAGCTTGCTATATAGAACATATAGTAATTATGTGATTAACTGAGAAGTTTAAACTTACCAGTATGGTTATCTTATTTGTTATCTTAATGTATCCCTTAATCATTAACATAACATATTTATTTTTTTTATGAATAAGAGTTATTCAATAATAAAGATAAATAAGGATGTGCCTCTGATTGTTAATGTAGTCCTCCTTCCAATGACAGTCATTAACAATCAGAGGTTTCAACCTATATTAAAATCTGAAGTAAATAAATGGATTATAGGTAGAGCCAAAAAGAGGCATGATACATAGAAAAAATAATAGAAATAGCATAAAAAAACGTAACCCTTCTAATGAAATAGCAATAGACGTTTTTTGTTTTATAAGCAAGTGTTCCCATTTATTTTTTAAAAATGGAAAGATGGGTATAGAGCCTAATATACCAATGATAAGTGCAAGGTATACGTCTGTACTAAAGAGTTGTAACCATACATGGTTTGCTTGAATTCCTGGAGGATTTCCTGAAATGAGAGCATAAAAATATTCTTTAGCATGTGTAAGTGAAGTTGCTTTGAAAAAAATCCATCCTAATGTAACAACAAGAACTGCATATACATGTTGTAAGAATGTTGGGAATATACTAGGGAATTTAGGGAAAAAACGTTCAAAAACAAGGAAACAACCATGATATAACCCCCAAACAATAAAGACCCAATTAGATCCATGCCATAATCCACATAATGTGAAGACAATAAGAAGATTAATGACAGTTCGACCTAATCCATGTCTATTGCCTCCTAGAGGAATATAAAGATAATCTCTAAACCATGTAGAAAGAGTTATATGCCAACGACGCCAGAATTCTTTAATACTTTTTGAAATGTATGGATAATTAAAGTTTTCAGGAAAAGTAAAACCAAAAATATGTCCTAATCCTATAGCCATATCGGAGTATCCGCTAAAATCATAATAAATCTGTAGAGTATAACAAATAATTCCAGCCCATGCAGCAAGTGGAGATAAATGATCTGTAGGAATTGCAAAAGCTTGTTCTGATACTCTTCCAAGAGTATCTGCAATAAGAAGTTTTTTAGAAAGACCTATAATAAATCGACCAATACCACTTGATATGCGTTGTGGAGAAAGTTCTCTATGTTCAAGTTCTTTTTGTATAGAAATGTATCGTACAATAGGTCCTGCTACAAGTTGTGGAAACATTGTGAGGTAACATCCAAAATTAATGATATTGCGAGATACAGGGACTTCATTTCTATATACATCAATAAGATAGCTCATTGCTTGGAATGTATAAAAACTGATTCCTAAAGGAAGTGCAATAGTTTTTAGTTGTGATGAATTAATTGATGGTTCAAAGAAAATTTCTAGTAGAGCAAAACCACTTTCCATAAAAAAGGTTAAATATTTAAAGTAACCAAGTAACAAAAGGTTAAGAATTAACCCGGTAGATAGTCCAAAAATTCTCATGGATCTACTATTTGTAGGTGCAATGAGAAGTGCCATATGGAAGTTAAATATCATTGATACAATAAGCCAGATGACAAATTTTGGCTCGCCCCAAGCATAAAAGATAATACTTGCTATTAATAAAAACGTATTACACCAAAGCATGGTATGTTTTGGTGTATGCAGATGAAGATATAATAATAAGTAACTAATAAGAACAAGGGGTAAAAAAACTAAAACAAACGTAACAGAACTAAAAACCATTATGACTCTCTAGAATATGTATGTTGAACATGTTGGATTCCTTTTGGCATAGGGAGAACTTTATACGCTCCTGGATGACATCCAGGTTCAAAATAAAGAACCATTTCTTGTCCAGGCTCTGTATCAAATGACATATAGATAATATTTTCCCCTTCCTCGAGCTCTATAGATACAAAGTCCTCTTTATTTAAGGTACCTATACTTTTTGGTGTATAATATAGTCGTGCTGTAGTTTTAATAGGAGATTTCAAATATGTTGCAAACATAACACGTCCATCTTTACCTGCTATAACTGGGGCTAAGGTAAAAAGAGGTATGTCTGAAGAAGAATCAATAATGATTATTCCTTGTTCTTCTTGATCTATTTCTTTAGTTATACAACAATTTGATTCAGCTACTACCTTATGAAGATTATTTGGTGTTAAAATATATCCAGAGGTTCCTAAATGAATATCTCCATAAATTTTTAATACTGGATCAATATCTTGCATTAAATCTCTAGGAAGTCTTTCTACAAATGTTCTAATAACAATATCTGGAGAGTATGATGTTCCAAATGATTTTTCAATAAATGGTTGGGTAAATGTATTGAAATGCATTCTTAAGAATTTTTTTGTATGGTGTGCTAATGGAGAAATACCACCTATCCAAGGTTGGTAGTTATCAAATGCAAATAGAAAGTATGAATCTGAAACAAACCATAAGGTATAAGGTAACTTTGCTTTGTCATTTACAATAAGTTGAGGATCTGCCCAGCAAGGATTTTCTTTAGATAGTTCAGGTAAATGTTCTACATGGAGATTATGAGAGTATACGTTCATTAATGGTACACGTTCTCGAGTGTATAGACGAGGATATGGTCTACCAAAATAAATTTCATAAATTTCACCTGATGGCCTTGGCTCAAACCCTGTGTCAATATTTGTAAGGAAATTCCCCATGGCTTGATATGCAATTTCAAGTGCCCAGCCATTCCAGTGAGCAGTATCAAATCTTTTATTGTAGAGTTGATGTTCAGACTTTCTTGATTCAAGAATAGATAGCATATCTATATATGGTATACGTATTTCTTGAATAGCCTGTATAAGTTCATCATAATAACTTAACCCTTTAGCCCAAGAAGCCCAAAAGGGTAAATATTCTGGATATACATTAGTTTTGTCAGGAACAGGGACAACAATATAGGGAATACCTTCTGACTTAAAACGAGCATATATTCCTGCATGTAACAACTTAAAATTTGTAATTTGTTCTTTTGTATATGGATATAAACCCAAATAATTTTGTAAAACTGTTGCACCATTTAAAGTAGGAAATAATTCACCATTAAAGGTTATAGCATAGTCTTGTAGATTAGAGCCTAAGAATCTTCCCCATATCCAATGATAAAGACAAAGAAAGTGTGTTCGAAAGGCTAAATAATCTTTAAACCAAGGGTCAAGTCTTTTAGGCCAATTTCGAAGTGAATTTTGTTTCAACTTAGGAGGCCAAGCTAATACTCGATTTTCTTGATTATCAATAGGTTCTGGAGCACAATCACAAATTGTTAGTGTAAATGGAATAGATAAAAAAAGTAGGAATAAAAGAGTGAAACACGATTGGAGAATTTTCATGAAAAAGGATAGGCTAAATTTTAGTTATAGGTGTATAATATAGCAACAGGATTTTATAGTTTAACATTAGATATTGTCAACAGGAAACCCTATACAATTCTTTTTATAGCTTAAGCAATACAATGTTACATAACATTTTGTTATCAAAAGTATTGTTTTTTTATTTTTCATAAAAAGTCTATTTATCTATTTGCATCTGACATTTTTTTGATCCTTTGTATGTCTTCAGGCATAGGAAGAATTGTATATTCACTTTGAGCATATCCAAAGTGGACTCTTATATCCATTGCCTTATGGGGCTCTGTAATAAAAAAAAGATGGACAGTATTCTCCCCTGGTTGAACTTCTGCCCAAACAACATCTTTAAGATTAAATGTATTAGATTCTTTGGGTTTATAAAAAAGACCTATATATGTCTTTTTTGAAGAATGCACATGTGCTGCAATCATAGCACGACCATCAGCATCTGTTATGATAGATGGCAACTCTATGTATGGATCTCTTAATGTAGTGAATGTTATTTTATTTTTGTTTTTCTTATCTATGCTTATATCGTTATATATATATATAATTGTCTATAAGGGGTGGGGTAAGTAAATAGCCTGGTGTGTGTAAGTAAATGTCTCCAGCTATTCGTATAAATGGATCTTCCTTTGCCCTATCCATGGTAGTCCAATTCCTTTCAACAAGAGTTTCTATCAGAATATCAGGATAGGGACCTTTTTTTAAGAGTTCTTGAAAGAAAGGTGAAAGAAAATATTGAACATGTGTAGTAAAAAGATTTTTTGTATGATAGGCTAATAAAGGTATATCTCCCCTAAATACAGGATATTCTCTTTCTTGATGACCTGATAGCAAAAAATAAGAATCTGTAACAAGCCATACAGTAAGAGGTGAAAGGGGCTTATTATTATTAAGTCTTGGTTTGTGCCAATAGTTTGCTTCAAAATTTACTAATCCAGGAATTTCTATAGGTTGAAAGCGATCTGTATGTAATAATTGAAAGACTGGTACATTTTCTTTTATAAATTTAGAAATAACAATTTTATCCCAAGAAACTGTATAAAATTCATTTCTTGATGTTGGCATGAGCTCAGGGAATTGTAGTCTTTTTCCTATTTCCTGATAACATGTTTCAACGCCATATGCATTCATATGCATAGTATCATAATTTTTATTGTATACTTTATATGTAGCTTTCTTTTCTTTAAAAATAGGAAATAAGTCTATCCATGGAATACCAATTTCCTTAATAGCTTTTGTGAACTGATCGTACCAACTTTCTCCTTTACACCAATGTGCCCAAAAAGGCAGAAGTTCTGGATATAATGATGTTTTATCTGGAATGGTTATAAAAACATAAGGAATGTTTTTTGTTTTGAAAAAAGCATAAAGCCCTGCATGAGCAAGTTTAAAATATGCATATTTCTCTGGAGTAATTGGAGTTACACCTAGATAGTTTTTAAGAGAAGTAACATAGAATACATCATTCTCATAGCCTGTAGCATATTCTCCCACAGGGGCTGAAAGCCATTCTTCCCAGATTTTAAGATAGAGAGCAACATAATGACTTCGAAAAGCAAGACAGTCTTGAAACCTTGGATCAAGAACCTTTGGCCATTTTTGAAAGGGTGTGTCCTTAAGTGAAGGGTTTTCTGTTAATACTCTATTTTCTCTGAGAGTTACAGTTTTTGGAGAAAGATCAAGAAGAGATAAGCAAAAGGGCATTGTTGAAAAAAGAAGGAAAATAAAAATAAAGATTGATTGAATAACTTGCATCTATTTTATATATAGCTCAACTAGCTTATTATGTTGTTATATTGAGGATTGTGCTGTTTATACATGTAACTACAGTGAATAATATAATTTTATGCAAGGAGATATATAGAAAATAAAAGTAAGACATTGTCAAGTATATCCATTTAATATTATTGATGAATACTTTTTAAAGATAGCATGTTTTCATCACAATATGTTGTTATTAAAGAATACAGACACGTTCCTATTACATAAATGTTATTATGATGGAACACTATGATAACAATATTACTAATAACTAACTACATAATTGAAGAAGTATATACTAGACCTAGTTATGTATCTATATTCAGTGAGATGTAAATTAAATGCTATCAGATACAAATTTTTGCATCTGTTTTATTTCATCTGGTATAGGAAGAATACGATACTCATTATGATCAAAGCCTAAATGAAAACGGATAGATATTTCTTGATACGGATGAGTACTAATATATAGATGTACTAAATTTTCTCCTGGTTCTACTTTTACCCAGTTAATAGATGATTCTTGAACAAATCCTATATCTTTTGGTGTATAATACACACCAAAGTATGTTTGGATAGGAGAAAATATATTAGCAACAACTGCAGCACGTCCATTAGCATCTGTAACTAAAGAAGGTAACTCTATGTATGGATTCGCTGATGCCTTAAGAAAAATAGTATTGTTATATATATATATAGTAATATCATTAGAATCTTCTTTATTTGTTATATTCTTAATATATTCTGGAGTTAGAAAATAGATGGGTGTTTTTAAATAAATATCTCCAAAGGTACGGAGTAGAGAATCTTTCCTTGCTCGAGATGGAGTACCAATATTTCTTTCTGCAAGGGCTTCTATAACAACATCTGGTTTATACCCAGTATCAAAAAGTTGTTTGAGAAAGGGAATTGTAAGATATTGGATATTCATCTTTAAAAATTGTTTTGAATAATATGCTAAAAGAGGGAGATCTCCTGGCCATATACGGTGAGATGGAGCATATTGACATGAACATAAAAAATAAGAATCACCAGAGAATACTATATCCAATGGTGATAGAGGACGATTATTAATAATAAGCTGAGGTTCAAACCAGGTTTGAGGTTCTTTTTTAATAAGATTAGGTATCTCTTTTGATTGAAATCGTTCTATTTGTAATAACTCTATACTTGAAAGCCATTCACTAGAAAAAGCTGTATTATACCTTTTCGTTTCATATACTCTATAGGCTGGTTTACTAGCCGTTGATAGAAGAGCAGGAAAATATTTGCCCAGTGCTTCTATAAGATACTGATGGCATATTTCCATTCCATAACCATTCATGTGGCCAGGATCAAACTTTTTATTATAAAGAGCATGTTCGTATTTTTTTTCATGAAGAATAGGAAGTAAATCTATCCAAGGGATACCTATTTCTTGAATAGCTTTTACTTTTTGTTTGTGTACACTTTCTCCTTTACACCAACGTGTCCAAAATGGAAGGTATTCTGGATATAATGTTGGTTTATCCGGAATAGTTACAAGGAAATAGGGTATCCCCTTAGACTTTAAGAAAATATACATACCTGCATGGGCAAGTTGAAAATGTATATATTCATGAGGATCAATTGGCTTTAGACCAAGATAGTATTGAAGGACAGGTGCTGTAGAAAGGATAGGGAATAATTCTCCATTCTTACCTGTGGCAGCAGATTTAACAGGAGCTGAAAGCCATTCTTCCCATATTGTTAAATAAAGTCCAACACAATGACTACGAAAAGCAAGACCATCTTGAAACCAAGGATCAAGTACTGATGGCCATTTTTGTAAAGACGTTTTATTAAGTGCTGGTTTTTCTACTAATACTCTATTTTCTCTATTATCCATTCCTCTTATCTGAATACCACAAACTGTTAGCAAAAACGGTAAAGATAAAAACGTAATAAAAAGAAAACTAACACAACCATATAGTATATTCATAATGATACGTTAACTACCTATTAACACACTTAATTATACTTGTACTATTGTATACAATAATTGTTCTGATGTTAAGAATAACAAAACTATGTCTAATCGTTAGTCAATATAGGTAGATGGATTTATCCAAATACTATTTAACTAATTACTATTTAATGATGTAATCTATCTTCTTACAGTGTGAATGTACCTACCTTTTTATACTGACCCCAGTCAATCTTTCATTCCCCTTCTAACTTGCTATACATGGCTCATGGATACTTACAACACGTATACAAAAATGGCATACGACTGAGGATTTGTCTGTTATGGTTATTCAGAAGACCCCGGTATCCTTTGCTATACGTGTATCCTTTGTCAACAGCGTTGACAGGATAATCATAGAGGGGAGTGTAATTCTCCCCTCACTATCACTTATTCATACACTATAAGGAGGTTACATGTTTCGTATTGATACCCCAGATGCTACACCAAATAATCGATTCACAGAAGGCGATCCTACTATACCTATAGAAGCAACAACTGTTTCTGCTGATTGGCTCAATAGCGTACAAGAAGAACTTATTGCTGTTCTTGAGCATGCTGAAATTGAACCTAATAAACAATCTACAATTCAACTACGTGATGCCATAGATAAACTTATTGAACAGCGTCTATCCATTGCAACATCAATGAAACCAGGGTTAGTTCAACCAGACGGCGAACCTGTTCAAATAACAGATGAAGGTGTGATATCTATCATACCAACATTAAGCGAATTTAAAGATTTTTTTGAAAAAACACCACCTAAGGGTTGGGCTGTCCGAGATGGGTCCATACTTCCAGATGCCGACACTGCTTATCCTGATCTATGGAATTATTTAAGAAAAGAAAAAAATACTTGGAAATGTAAATCTCAAGCAGATTGGACAGCACTATCAACAGCTGCTGGTGGTATTGGTGGTGTTCCTTTTTTTGTATTAGACGAAGCAGCAAAGACTATAAAACTCCCAGATACAAGAACAGATCATATTTATGGAAATGTAGGTGACTCTATTGGGAAATGGGAAAATGATGCTATGCGAAATATTACAGCTTGGTTTTATAATAATATTATCGATTTTTCAAATTGTGGCGGGATATTTTATGCCAGTGGACATGGTACCGTCATACAAACTTTTAATCCTAGTGGCTATGCAAATCACCAAATTAACTTAGATGCTTCACGCGCAGTTCCTACTGCTGCACAATTTCGTCCACGTCGAATTGGTTTACTTCCTTGTGTCTATGTAGGAGGAATACACTAATGGAAACCGTATATCAATATGATTATCAAGGCTTTTTTGTTAGTGAAACATATGCCTATCAAGGATTACCTCATAATTGTACCAAAGTGAAACCTAAAATACAGTCTAACTTTATTCCTCAATGGAATGGTAGTACATGGAAACAAGTAGAAGATCATAGACAGAAAAAGGATGGGCGTGATCGTATTATTGAAGGAACAGGGACACCATACTGGTTGCCTGGTGATACATGGAAACCTGAACCATGTTATATGACTGAGCCAGGACCTCTTCCTAAAAATGCAATACTTACACGTCCTGAGCCAGATCCTGCTATACTATTAAAGGAAGCAAAAGAACAAGTATTTCTTGATATAGATACAGCCTATAATGAAACATTGATGAATGTTATTCTTGCTCCTACACCAGAATCTAGTGGTAAATCAATAGAAGAAATACGAACTATTCTTTCTACTCAAAGAGCTGAGTTTGAACTTCAGCTTCAACAAGCAACAACAGTTGAAGAAGTAAAATCTATTCATATAGTATATTCTTTATAAATAGTATATTTCATCTGGGGAATTCATAGTGTATTTTGGTAATAATCATCTATTACCAAATACACATGAATGTACTCATTCTACTCTATAATTTTTACCTTAAAATTATCTATTAATCTATTTTATTCTTTAAAATTTATACATATTATTAAAAGTATATCTGTTATACTATATAGGTATAACAAGAATCTATATAGTATGATTTCCAAAAGATATATACTTTCTATATACTACATCAATACTTTTTATACACAGAAATAATTAGAAGTATACTTCTAGTCAAAGTATATTATATAGCATAGGAGTATATTTTTTATAGACAAACATATTTGTAATATACTATATAGAAAATCTTTATAACTTCTCTCATAAGAAGCATAGGTTCTGATAGTAATGCTTTATCTTTTTAGTATCGTTATTAAACAACTCATATAGATAAAAACAAATTCTATCTTTCTTTTTATAATAGGTAACACCATGGAAAAACTAAGTATCATTATGCCTGCGTATGAAGAAGCAGCAACTATTCAAGAAGTCATTGATGGTGTCCTTAAGCTTCCTTTAGTTAATTTAAAAAAAGAACTTATTATTGTTGAGAGCAATTCAACAGATGGAACAAGAGAAGTTGTCCTACAGTATAAGGAACATCCTCAAGTAAAAGTTATCCTAGAAGAACAAGCAAAAGGCAAAGGACATGCTGTAAGAAAAGGACTACAAGTTGCAACAGGAGACTATATTCTTATTCAAGATGCAGATACAGAGTATGATCTTGATGACTATCCAAAACTCTTACAGCTACTGATAGACAAAAAAGCAGATTTTGTGTTGGGTTCAAGACACAGCCAAGAACGCCGCAGTTGGAAAATACGTCGATTTGCCAAAAGAGAACGATTTTCCCAATATTATTTTAACTTTGGACATCTATTATTTACATTTCTTTTTAACATTACTTACCAACAGAAATTAAAAGATCCTTTTACAATGTATAAAGTGTTTCGACGCTCTTGCATTCAAGGTTTGACTTTTACAGCAAATAGGTTTGATTTTGATTGGGAAATTGTAGGTAAATTATGCCGTAAGGGTTATAGGCCATTAGAGATTCCTGTTCATTATCATTCAAGATCTCTCAATGAAGGGAAAAAAGTTCATATTTTTAAAGATCCCTTGTTATGGATTATTGCTTGTTTTAAATATCGTTTTTGTAAGTTATGATATTTATTGTGAATAACTCATATTATCTTGGTTTATGGAGAGAAAATGCACTACATTATTACAGGTGTAGCCGGATTTATTGGTAGTACTCTAGCAGAGAAACTTTTATCTATAGGTCATCAGGTAACAGGAATTGATAATTTCTCTACAGGAAAACATACATTTCTTAATAAGGCAAAACAACATGAACGCTTTACACTAATAGAAGGAGATCTTCTTGATACTAAAGCATTGTCAAAAGCTTTTGCAACAGGCGAGCAAGTGATACATCTTTCAGCAAATGCAGATGTTCGATTTGGAGTAGAACATCCATCGAAAGATCTTGAACAAAATGCTATTGCCACACACAATGTGCTTGAAGCCATGCGTTTACATAATATTAAACGGATAGCCTTTGCTTCTACAGGGTCTGTATATGGTGAAGCTTCTATTATACCTACCCCAGAAGATGCTCCATTTCCTATACAAACATCTTTATATGCAGCATCGAAGTTGTCAGGAGAGGGATTCATTGAGGCCTATTGTGAATCTTTCGACTTTATTGGACATATCTTTCGTTTTGTTTCTATTCTTGGACCTCGCTACACACACGGACATGTTTTTGATTTTTGTAATCAATTAAGAAAAGATCCTTCAAAACTTACTGTTCTTGGAAATGGTACACAACGAAAATCCTATCTTCATGTAGATGATTGTATTGATGCAATGTTGCTAGCAATAGAAAAAGCACCTACAGATACAAAGGTTCATATCTATAACCTAGGTGTTGATAGTTATTGTACAGTAAAGGATTCTATTGGATGGATTTGCTCTTCATTAGGAGTAACACCAACTGTTCAATTTGGCGAGGGTGATCGTGGTTGGATAGGAGATAATCCTTTTATTTATCTTGCAACAGAAAAAATTCGTTCTCTAGGTTGGACGCCTAAGTATACCATAGAAGAAAGTGTAAAAACAACTGTCAGTTGGCTTATGGAAAACACATGGGTTTTTGATAATAAAGAAAAATAATTGTTTTTTATGCCTCTGATACGTGTTGGAACAATACTAGTTTACTCAGTAGAGAAAAAATAATTAGTAATGGGTTTAATATGTCAAATACTACTACATGTAATTTTTTAAAAATTTTTCCTCTTCCTCATAAAAAAATGATCTTTTTTTTGTATTTATTACAGCTATTGCTTTAGCATCATTAAGTATTTTTTATCTCTATTTATCGCTCTCTTTTGAATTAACTAGCTTCCCACATCGTGTACAAGGCATTGCTATCCTTGAACTTCATAATGTATTTATACGTCAATTCCTTTATTTTACTTTCCTTATAATATTTTTTTCTATTTTTACTACTGTTGTTTCACTTCTTTCAATAATGGTAAAACATTTTTTAGAGAACTATCAAAGTGATACAATCCTTTTTGAAAAACATGCTCTCACTGCTTTATCATTAATAGAGATCCTTTCTATCTTTTTTATATTAATAAATAAACCATGCTATGAAGTACAATATCATGTTTTTAATGGATTATTCTTTGGTATACTTTTTATTTTAATGTTTCGTTGGTTATTATCTACAATAGGTTATTCTTCTTTTGTCATTAGATGTAAACTAACACCAGTTACATTTGGTTTTTTCTTTCTATTAACAGCAATACACCTTTTCCTAAAGGTATATAAATATCCACTAGATACACCTATTGATATACGTATAGGTTATCCTCATGGGATAATGATTACCTTTATTCTAGGATGGATCATTTCTCTTTTTGATAAAAGACATCAATTAGTTAAGATTGGTGCACCTCTTCTTCTTTTACCTTTAACTATCCTTATTGCCAGCGAGACTCAGTATATAGGTCTGCTAAGAGGATACCAATGGTCTCTAAAAACATTATTATTTTTGTTTACAGGTAGTTTGTTAGGATTTGTAATATATATATATACTACAGCTCTTACAGAGGAAAAGAAAATTAACTTATAAACAATACTCAATACATTACAACAATCTTCTAAAGTATTGGTACATTCCTATCTGCCTTATTACTTTAACTACCTTTGTTTCATGGAAACTAACTCTTGATATTGGTTCAGACTTACAACATCCTGGAAATAGTATCACTATTGCACAACAAGTAATCAAATTTGATAAAATTCCTTTTGTTGATGTTTGGAGTCATAGAGGTTTAAAGGATATTTTTCCTTCTTTATGCTTTATGATTTTTGCAGGAGAAAATTATGCTGTATCCAGTCTTATATGGTTTGATATACTTTGGTCCATAACTTATATCATCTTACTATATGCTATATTTACAAAAGTTGTGCGTCCTATTTATGCATGTTTACTTACTTTACTTTTCTCGCAACTGACTTTTAATAATATGGCTTGTTATAATTCTCTTATTTTACTACCTCCTCTTTTTTTACCATGGGCAATGCAACAACTAACCTTTTATCGTATTGCATGGATATGGTTTTTAAGTGCTAGTGTATTTTTATGGATGCCATCTGCTGGGAAAGCATCTATTTTGGGATTATGGCTTGTCTTTTGTATTAGAGGACTACAGAATATAAAAATTTTACTGTATAAAGTAATCCCAGCATTCATTGCTGTATTTGGAATACTAGGAGTAAGCTACTTTCTTTTAGTGTTCTTAAGAGGGTGGAACATTTTTGACAGAATTTCTGAAATAGAAGCATTTACCTTTTTAGAATTTGGAGCACATACACTTAGTACTATTGCACCAAAAATTTCTATAGAAGCGCTTTCTTACTATGTTATTATGCCACTTTTTTTTGCAGGGATATGTTATATTTTTGCTTGGCGAAAACTCTCTTTTAAAACTATTCCTTTAGTTCACTGGATGTATCTTGGAATAGCTTCAAGTATGCTTTTTCTTGTTACACGTACTATGGGTAGACATTGTTTAGTTCAAAGCATGCTTAATACATGTATAGGACAATACGAATTACTTAATAATCAACGTTGGTTTATATTTTTTTTCCTACACTAGTACTTCTTCCACTCATTCGTCCTTTTAAACAAAAAATATTTTTCCCTACATGGCTTACTATACCTATTGTTACTGTTATACTTCTCTCTGGTGACTTTGTAATACTTCTTCCGGAAGCATTAAAAATTCCACTTGTAAATTGGAAAACTAAAAATCTTCAACGGGTTCACTATATAGCAGAGTATCGACCTATAGTGGAATTCTTACAATCCCAATTAAAAAACAATGAAACGTTTGTTGATGTTACTAATGGCCATGGGTTGTATGCATACACTAACAAAGAAAATCCATTATTTTTGTCACTAGTTAATGTTTATGTTACTGATAAGGTTCAAAAAATACTTGTACAACAACTTCAGGAACAATTTGATAAAGGTAAATTTCCATTAGCAATTGTAAGTAGTCCATTTTGGGGAAGCAACATTGATGGACTTAATACAACAATGTTGTATTACCATGTAGCAGAATTTATATATCAACATTATGTACCTTATAAAAATATCCATGGATTTGAAGTTTGGGCTGCTAAAGAAAGCCGATT
Source organism: Lawsonia intracellularis PHE/MN1-00 (assembly GCF_000055945.1). NCBI lineage: Bacteria > Pseudomonadati > Thermodesulfobacteriota > Desulfovibrionia > Desulfovibrionales > Desulfovibrionaceae > Lawsonia > Lawsonia intracellularis. The sequence continues at coordinate 27,618 of NC_008014.1, read as the reverse complement.
TAGTCAAGAGACTTCACAAGTAGAAGTAGAAGAACAAGTTACAGTAGATGTTCCTATTGTAACACAAGGCCAATACTTTGGTCATAATGCTAATGTAACAACAAATAATAATACTATACATATTGATTATGGACCATATCTACCAATGGTCAAACCTTCTATTATAAACTTAATGACTGCAACCAATATGTCTCCAATAGAAATAGCTCCATATAAAACATGTAAATGTGAGTTGGAGATTACAAATGTATTACAAGGAACGTTACAACTTTCATTTTCATTTGATCATCAACCATATACTAGTGAATCTTCATGCTATATTTTTATTCCAGCCTATAAAGAAAAGACAAAAGTGCAGCTAACAAAAATTCTTCCAGAAGGAGCAAAAGCAATAACAGATATTCGTATTACTGCACCAGACCATACCTATATGGATATCTATTCTTTTTCAATGACCCTATTAAACACCTATCCATGTACTCTACTTATAGTTACACAAATAGATCAACACAACTATGGACCATACTTATGGGCAAATTATGATCCATATCATGGATTATCTAACAATACTGTATTAGCAACATTTACTAAAGATATAAAAATACATCCATCAGAAACTTATCATATAGTCATACCTTCTTATATAAAAGATGACATAGCAGAGTATTTACATTTTCGTATACTATCTCCTAACGGTGGATATTTAGTAGGCAATGTTCAAGATATAGACAATCATTCAGGAGAATTTAGATTTGCATTAAAAGAGAGTACAGAACCTATTGACTATTTGTTACGCATCAGTAGTCAATATGCATGGAAGAATAAACAACAATTTTCTCTTACATCACATTCAATATATCCTATACATATAGAAAGTATTTGTGCAATAAAAGGAGATTAGCTGTATTTTTCATTATATTTACTCTATCTAAATAAAAGCTTCTATCAATATATGGATTAACATTTGTTTAATGAAAGATATAACTATGCTAGACAGAAAAGTAACTTTCTGTTAATAAACACCTTGCTATACGCCATTTACTTCAAACTATTATTTGATATTATATAGCTATTCAAAAAGATACTTTTTACTGTACATTAAAATGGTACTCTAATACTGTAGAGAGTATAGCATATTTTTTTACATTAACTATCTATGTATCCTATTACTATACTCCTGATATGTATTTATATACTACTATAAACATGGGATCTAAGATATGCCGTCATCCTATTTAAGTGGACTGTCAAAATTTTTCCCTTTCCCTGAAAAAAGAAATGATTCCTTTTGTGTCTTTATCACAGCGATTGCAATAGCTCTACTAAGTACTTTTTTATTCTATACATCACAATCTTTTGAGCTTATGGCCTTTCCAGATCGCATTCATGGAGGAGGTATTTTCAATGGGCATAATGCATTTAAACGTCCTACTCTTTATTTTACCTTATTAGGCATTTTTTTTATTATCTTTAGTTGTATTGTTTCTCTTTTGTCTATCATAATACAACAGTTTACTGACTTATATAAACGTGATGTCATCCTTTTTGAAAAACATACGCTTATTTCTGTATCTTCCATATTAATCATATCAATACCAATGGTTCTTATAAATGAACCTCTCTATGAAATACAATATGATCTTTTTAAAGCATTAACGCTTGGCGTATTTCTTATTGTAACATTACGTTGGCTTTTATGTATAAATGAAAGATATACAATTTCTGAAAAACTACGATTAACACCAGCAGCATTTGGATTCTTTTTTCTATTTTCTGGAATATATCTTTCTTCTAAAGCATTACGGTACCCTCTAGATGGACTTCTTAATACACGTATGGGGTATCTTCATAATATCTTATATTTCTTTCTATTAGGATGGATTGTATCTATTCTGGACAAAAAACATCGTTTTCTTAAAAGCTGTACACCACTTCTTCTCCTCCCCTTAACTTTTATTATTGCTAGTGAAACACAATATATACTTCTGACTCATGGTTATGAAGTCTCACTACAATCAATTCTTTTTTATTTTACAATTGTCCTATGCGCTATTACTGTTTTTCTTTTTTTAACAACAAAGAAACATATATCTATTAGCTATAATAAGGTGATGAAGTATTGGTATTTCCCCTTATGTATTATTACGCTAACAGTTTTTATGTTGTGGCAACCATCACTAAATATAGACGATGACTTGCTTCATCCAGCTAATTCATTTGAGCCAGCACAACAACTTATTCAGTTTGGCAAAATACCATTTGTAGATACATGGATTACAAGAGGACTTCGTGATAGTCTACCATGTACACTCTTCATGCTGTTAGCTGGCGAACAGCATACAGTAGATAGTTTTATTTGGTTCCAGGTATTCTCATACCTTACATATCTCATCATTCTTTATTGTACATTTACAAAAATTGTTCGTCCTGCCTATGCTTTTTTTCTTACCTTCTTTTTTGCTCAAGTATTAGTTGAATACTCTGGCTGGTATAATAGTTTAATGTTATTGCCATTGATATTTTTACCATGGGCAATGCGTAATATAACTTTTATACGATCAGCTTGTATTTGGCTCTTAGCTGCTACAGTTTTTATATGGATGCCATCTGCTGGTAAATCTACAATTTTAGGTTTATGGCTTGTTTTTTTCATCAAAGGATTACAGGACATAAAAGTTATATTTCGTAAAGTAATTCCAGCATTTTTTACTGTTTTTGGAATGTTAGGAGTCATTTACATAAGCTTTCTTTTACTTAAAGACGGAAACGTTCTTGATAGAATTACAGAAATACATGGAGTTACCTGTTTAGAATATGGAGCCCATGCTTATGAGGCTATTACAAAACCCTCACTAACTGTTGTCTGGTATTATATTGTTACACCATTATTTTTTGCTAGCATCTGCTGGTTGTTTATATGGCGTAGTCTATCATTACAATCCATTTCTTCAATCCACTGGATGTATTTAGGAATGGCAACCAGTATGCTTTTTCTTTTTACACGATCCATTGGTAGACATTGTTTATTAGAAAATGCTTACTTAATGGTATTTACATTCATTTTAATAGGCCTTCTTCCTCTTATTCGTCCATTTAAGCAACGAATCTATTTACCAGCCTGGCTATTTATTCCTGCTATTATCATCTTACTTACTTATAATAATTTTGTATTTATCTCTCCTGAAGCATTAAAAATTCCCCTTGTATCATGGAATAAAGAGACATTAGAACGAGTTACTTATACTGATAACTATAAACCTGTGATACAATTCTTACAGCAAAAACTTAAAGAGAAAGAAACTTTTATAGAACTTCTTAATGGTCATGGACTTTATACCTATACACATAAAAAAAATCCTTTTTATCTACCAAATATCTCATTATACGCCACAGATAACGCACAAAAAGTACTTGTAAAAAATTTAGAACAACAATTTAATGAAGGTAAAATTCCACTAGCTATTGTTGCTTCTCCATTTTGGGGAGGATGTATAGATGGCATGCCTTCAACAGCTAATCACTATCGTATAGCAGAGTTTATTTATAAACATTATGTTCCCTATAGAAATATCCTTGGATTTGAAATATGGGCTGCAAAGGGAAGTCGTTTTGAAAAAGAGGCTCTCCCAATATTACAGTCACCTGCTGAAGTAATGATTCCCATTAATGCTAAAGGAACATACTATGGGAAAAACTCTAATATAACAGTTACAGACAATATTCTTAGTATTAATTATGGTCCATATCTTCCAATGGTTAGTCCATCTGTCATAAATATGATGACAGCAACAAATATGGATCCTATAGATATATCTTCCTATAAAGTTTGTACTTTTGAACTAGAATTAACTAATGTTGTCCCAGGGTGGCTGCAAATCTTTTTCTCTTTTGATAACCAACCATACACAGAAAGATATTCTTGTAAGATGTTAATACCAACATATACTGAAAAAACGACAGTTACATTAGATCATGTGCTACCTAATAATGTAAAAAAATTAACTGATATTCAGCTTATATTTCCAGACTATACATTTATAAATCTTTCTTCCTTTAAGCTTCAATTATTCAAAGAGTATCTTATTCAACCATTATGTGTAAGCCAAACTCATAACGTAAAATGTGGAGCTCACTTATGGGCAAATTATGATCCCTATCATGCTGCTTATAACAAATCATTAGTAACATTATTAAATAATGTAACACTTAAACCAAACGAAACACACTATGTTTCAATTCCTCAATATAAAACTGATCAGCATGCAGAATATCTATCGTTCCGTATTACTTCTCCTTCTGGAGGTCAGATAAAAGGAACCATAAAAGATAAAAACAATCATTCAGGAATATTTTTCTTTACACTTAAAAAAAATACAGAACCTGAAGATTACCTTATACGAGTTAGTAACCAATATGCATGGAAAAACAAAAAAGACTTTTCTTTTACATCACATTCTCAAGAAGATATTCATATAGAATATATAAACATCCTTGAAGGTGATTAATAGTAATACAGTATATGTGTATCATCTGATTAGGCTACTGCATTACCATATAAGCTATTCTAGACAATCCCTACACTTTATAGTAGCTACAGCTAGCTATAACTAACTATTAGTTAATAGTTTAGTTAAATATTGTTTATATCTTCTTTATAATTATATGAGAAATTAAGACTGTTAGGATATTATATAATGAAAACATATAGTTCAACTTATCTTCAACAAACTATAGATATCGCCTCCCAATTAGATCCAGCTCACATTGAAGATATTGCAACAAAATTACGCCAAATCCGTGATGGTGGAGGACGTTTATTTTTTATAGGTGTTGGAGGAGGCGCTGGCCATGCAAGCCACGCAGTAAATGACTTTCGTAAAATCTGTGGATTTGAAGCATATGCTCCTACAGACAACATTTCAGAATTAACAGCAAGAATCAATGATGATGGATGGTCTTCTTCATTTGCATCTTGGTTAAGAGGTTCACGTCTACGTAGTGGAGATGCTCTTTTTGTCTTTTCTGTTGGTGGCGGGAATAAAGAAAAAAATATTAGTGCAAATATCGTAGCTGCACTAGAACTTGCTAAAGAAGTTGGAGCTTCTATTTTTGGCATAGTTGGTAGAGACGGAGGGTATACAGCTATGGTTGCTGATGCTTGCGTCATCATACCCATAGTAGGAGAAAATGAAGTAACTCAACATACAGAAGCCTTTCAAGCAGTTGTTTGGCACTTACTTGTAGGACATCCATTACTTAAAGCACAGGAAATGAAGTGGGAATCCGTCAAGTAAAACCTGCTGTATTTTTTGATCGTGATGGGGTACTCACAGCAAATGTGTATTATCCTCAATGGGATGAATGGGAAGCACCAATGCATGTAGAAGATATTACCATTCTTCCTGGAGTGATTGAAGCATTATCCCTTTTAAAAGAAGCAAATATTCCTTTTTTTCTTATTTCAAATCAAGGAGCATATGCAAAAGGAAAAACATCTCTTGAAAACTTACTAGCTGTAAAAAATACCTTTAATAACTATCTGTTAGAACATGGGATTACCTTTATGGAAAGTTTTTATTCATATACCCATCCAAAAGGTATTACCCCTGGCTTTTCAGGCCCGTCTTTAGAAAGAAAACCTGGTACATATTTTTTACATTTAGCAGCAGCAACATATTCTATTGATTTATCACAATCATGGATAATAGGTGATCGAGATACAGATATCCTTTGTGGACAACATGCAGGACTAAAAACAATTCTTATAGCAGATTCATCTCTTGACAAAAAAGATAAATCGCTCAACCCTAACCATGTAGTTTCTGTAGTGAAAGATGCTGTAACGTATATACTCAACCAAATGGAATTTTCTGTATTATAACTAAAAATTACTAGTAACAAAAATAAATTCTTACATAACAATTTAACTTTATTGATTATTTAGTCACATGTTGGAGATATAAGCATGCCTCAAGCAATGGATTTACAAGTAAAACTCTTTATGGATGGAGCAAATATAGACAAAATGAGGGATGCCTTAGAGAATAACCCTCTTATCAAAGGTTTCACCACAAACCCAACTCTAATGCGTAAAGCTGGCGTAACTGACTATGTTTCCTTTGCCAAAAAAGCACTTACTGTTGTTCAAGGATTACCAATTTCCTTTGAGGTTTTTTCTGATGACCTTGAATCTATGGAGCGTGAAGCACGTATTATTGCTGGATGGGGTAAAAATGCAAATGTTAAGATTCCAATAACAAATACAAAAGGGGAAAGTTGTTGTCCTCTTATTCAAAAATTATCTAGTGAAGGTATCATTGTAAACATAACAGCTGTAATGAACCTTAAACAGGTACAAGCAGTTGCAGATGTCCTTACACCAGATGTTCCAGCTATTGTTTCTGTTTTTGCTGGACGTATTGCTGATACTGGCCGTAATCCTATTCCTTACATGGAGGCTAGTTTAAAAATTCTTAAAGATCTTCCTGAAGCAAAGCTTTTATGGGCAAGTCCTCGAGAAGTCTTAAATATCTATCAAGCTGCCGAAATTGGTTGCCATATTATTACAGCTACTCCTGAGTTAATTGATAAGCTATCTTTAGCAAATAAAGACTTAGAACAATATTCTCTTGAAACCGTTGAAATGTTTTATAAAGACGCACATGCAGCAAATTTCTCTATCTAAGAGACAATATTCGTTTTTAGCTAAAGTTACTGTTTGGCTTATAAGCATTCTTTGCTTTATTTATGCGATTTATAATGTAAACATTGGACAGATGTGGACAGCAATAAAGCAATATTCAATGACGTCTATTGTTTTATTATTTCTTTTTTCAATCATTATTTGTATTGTTAATGGACTTCGGAAATATTTTTTATTTAACAAACAACTCTCTCTTTCTCAATCTATCCAGTCAGCCTTTTTTGGTCTTGGTGGAAATAATATTTTTCCAGCTAAAGCTGGCGAATTTATCCATGCTTTTTATATCGCACGAGTAACAGGTAAACCAAGCACAGAAGTTTTCCCTGTTATTTTTATGGAACGTTTTGCAGATATTAATCTGTTAGCCATCCTCAGTTTATTCATGCTCTCTATCTTTGAACCATCTAAATGGACAATTTTACTTACATGTAGTGCAATTGCTTTTATCTGGTTAGGCATACTACTTTTATCTTATAAATCTTCATGGATTTTCTTTATGTTGAGATATATTCCATGGGAATATCCTCGTAATATTGCTAATCATCTTTGCAGTGCATTACATAGTAACCTCTTACTTCATTGGATGATACGTTTATTTATAACAACTATCCTTGTATGGGTAATAAGCATTGGATATTACTACTTTGCTTTTACAATAGTTGCAAAGTTAGATCTCACTATCATTAATACTATGTGTGCTTCTTTTATCTTATGCTTTGGAGCTATTATTCCTTCATCTCCAGGCTCTCTTGGCGTATTTGAAGCAAGTGCAGTATTTGCTCTTGGTCTTTTTGGTGTTCCTCATTCTGAGGCTTTAGCCATTGGGCTTGTTTGTCACTTTTTTATGTTTTTTGTCCCTGTAGCTGGTATGGTTATAATTATGAGTATCAACAAACAAGTTAAACAAATTGTCCTTACAGCAGAACAAGAATTAAAAACATAAACATCTATTCTATATTGAATAGTTGAATAAAAATATGTATTATTCAATACTTAAGAAGTATGCACTTAGTATCCACCAGAAATAAACTCAGGGAAACATAATGAATATAGCAATAATAGGCTTATGGCATCTTGGATGTGTTTATGCGTCTGGTTGTGCAGCAGTAGGTCATACAGTAACTGCATGGGATCCTGATGAAAAAACACTTGAACAACTATCTCAAGGTATTCCTCCTATTTTAGAAGAAGGCTTAGAAGAACAGATCAAGCAAGGGATATCTACCGGAAAACTTTGTTTCAAATCAACATATGAAGAAGCTGTTCAAAATGCTGATGTTGTATGGATAACATTTGATACGCCTGTTGATGCAGATGATAATGCTGACTGTACATTTGTTACTACACATATCACCAAACTTCTGCCAGTTTGTAAGCAAGATGCTGTTGTTTTAATCTCATCACAACTTCCAGTAGGCAGCATTAAACAACTTGAGCAAACAGCAAATGACCTTCAACGACAAGATCTACATTTTGCATGTTCTCCTGAAAATCTCCGTCTAGGACAAGCAGTAAAACTTTTTGCTAATCCTGATCGAGTGATATGTGGTGTACGCTCACCTAAAGTACAAACAATCCTTTCTACTCTTTGGGAACCCATCACATCTCGAATAGAGTGGATGGGAGTAGAATCTGCAGAAATGACAAAACATGCTATCAATACTTTTTTAGCAACCTCCATTGCATTTGCAAATGAGCTTGCTGTGTTATGTGAACACACTGGCGCTGATGCAAAAGAAGTTGAACGTGGTTTAAAAACAGATATTCGTATCGGCGAAAAAGCTTATTTAGGTCCTGGAATGGCGTTCTCTGGTGGAACATTAGCCAGAGATCTTCAATTTTTATCTTCAATTTATAAAAATAAAAAACAAGAAGAGGTTTCTTCTGTACTTACTGGTGTCCAAAAGTCTAATAATCATCACAAACTGTGGGTTATTCATAAACTAAACGAACTACTTGGGAGAGTTAAAGATAAACATATTGCATTATGGGGTTTAACATACAAACCTGGCACAGATACACTCCGACGCTCAATAGCTCTTGAGTATGCGACACACCTTATTCAAGCAGGAGCAAAAGTGTCTGCGCATGATCCTGCTGTAAGTGTATTGCCAGACATATATATATATAATCGCCATATATCTCTCAAACCTTCACCACAGGAAGTTATTGAGAATACAGATGCTTTAGTTGTATGTACTTGTTGGGATTTTTATAAAGAACAGGTAACTCCTGGTTTCTTTTCCTCTATGAAGACACCGTTAGTTATTGATCCTACAAGATTTTTACACCCCATTCTTAAAAAGGATACATCTATCCGCTATGTTGCCATAGGGCTATCTTCTTGATGTAAACTGTTCAAGGGTTACCAGGTAACATATGATAGTGTTATGGTAACAATTGAACGACAATTGGCTTTACATACAAGACTATTTATAACAACACGAACTATTATTATATCTATATAAAAAAGGTACCCCTATGGAAGGAAAACTTACAGAACAGTCTGCTATTATTACAGGTGGTAATCAAGGATTAGGCTTAGCTATTGCAAAAGCTTTTGTACAAGAAGGAGCCAATATATGTATTTGTGCCCGCAACAAACAACAACTTGTAGTAGCTGTCGATGAACTTAAAACACTTAGAATCTCTGATAAACAACAAATAATAAGCCTTGCAATAGATGTCTCTATTCCTGCAGAAGTTGAATCACTTATACAACAAGCTATTAAAAAATTTAAGCAAGTCCATATTTTAGTGAATAATGCTGGTATTTATGGTCCTATGGGTCCAATTGATACTGTTGATTGGGAACAATGGAAAAAAACTATAGAAATTAATCTTTATGGTTCTGTATTACCTTGTCGTATGTTGTTACCTCACTTTCGTCAGCACAAATATGGTAAAATTATCCAAATATCTGGAGGGGGAGCGACAAATCCTATGCCACGAATTGAAGCCTATGCAGCAAGCAAAAGTGCTGTTGTACGTACAATGGAATCAATTGCTCAAGAGTGTATAGCCGATAATATCACCGTTAACTGTGTAGCACCAGGATTGCTAAATACTCGACTATTAGATGAAGTTCTTGCTAATGGACCTGAACGTGCAGGCGAACAATTTTATCAACAAATGCTCAAAGCAAAAGAAACAAATAAAACAACATCATTTGATTTTGCTACAGAACTTTGTATATTTTTAGCTTCTAAAGCTTCTAATGGCATTACAGGACGTTTAATAAGTGCTGTATGGGATAACTATTATGCATGGCCAGACCATATAGAAGAACTTCAACAAAGCGATCTTTATACATTACGACGAATCACTGGTAGAGAACGTAGTATAACTTGGGGAGACAAATGAAGATAGGTATTATTGGATGTGGCCTTATTGGGCATAAACGAGCGCAATCCATTGGGGATACTCACCAACTTATTGCTTGTTCAGATCTCTATTTTGAACGTGCTGAAAAACTTGCATCTATGTATCCTCATTGCCATGCTTACGTCTCTTGGCAAGAGGTCATTGCTAACCCTTCTATAGATATCATTATCATATCAACACTTCATGATAGTCTATCAAATCTTACAGTAGAAGCATTACAAGCAGGTAAACATGTCCTTGTAGAAAAACCTGCTGGTCGTAATCTCCAAGAACTATTGAGTATTCAACAAGCCGCCAAAGCTAGCGGAAAGCTTGTACGAGTAGGGTTTAATCATAGATATCATAAAGCTGTACTTAAAGCACATGAACTTGTTCAAGCTGGTTATACAGGAGAATTAATGTTTATCCGTGCTCGGTATGGACATGGCGGAAGAATTGGCTATGAAAAAGAATGGCGAGCAGATCCACATCGCTCTGGAGGAGGAGAGCTTCTTGATCAAGGTCCACATCTTATTGATCTTGCTCGGTGGTTTTTAGGAGACTTTACTTCAATCTCTGGTTCTGTCCAAACATGCTATTGGGACATGCCTGTAGATGACAATGCCTTTATGTTACTACAAACAAATACAAAAAAAACAGCATTTTTACATGTTAGTTGTTCTGAATGGAAAAATCTTTTCTCGTTTGAAATCTATGGCCGTCAAGCAAAAATAGATATCTCTGGATTAGGAGGTAGCTATGGAGTAGAAAAAGTTACTCTTTACCAAATGCTCCCTGAAATGGGCCCTCCAGAAACAACAACATGGGAATATCCTATGTTAGATAAATCATGGGCTACAGAACTCCAAGAGTTTTATGAAGATATTCAACATAATCGAACGCCAGCAGCCGGTATACCTGAAGCTATTGCTGTACATGAAGTTGTTGAAAAACTGTATAAACAATCTGGATATACATTTTTATAACTATTACATAATTGTAATATAATTTAAATATACATTGTAGCATACTAAAAATTTACCATTTCTACTATTATAATATAACAAATAGTATAATAACTATTTGTTATATTATTACATTTTCATTCTTTTTATATATAATATACTACTATTAGTATAGTAATAATGATTGTATATTACATTTTTATATCTCTTTTGTATTAACTACTCATGAGTATATACCATAATAGTAAATGATTCTTATCTCATCAGAATGATTGACATAATATAATCTATCTACTAGATATAACCAGCCTTTAGGAGAATACATAATCTATGATTATTGCACGTAGTCCATTAAGAATAAGTCTTGGAGGAGGAGGAACAGATCTTCCTTCTTACTATCGTGAACATGAAGGATTTCTTATAGCTGGAGCTATCAATAAATATGTTTATGTAACCATTATGTATCCGTTTATAGAAGGAATCTCTCTCAAGTATTCAGATATTGAACATTGCTCTAAAGCAGAAGAAATTAATCACCGAATTATTCGCGAAGTCCTTCTTATGCAGGAACTCAAAACTCCACAAATAGAAATCACAACATTAGCTGACATCCCCGCAGGAACAGGACTTGGTTCTTCTGGAAGCTTTACTACAGCATTACTTAAAGCTATTTATATGCATAGAAGAAAACTCCTTTTACCACACGATTTAGCTGAACTTGCCTGCCATATAGAAATTGATCGTCTTGGAGAACCAATTGGAAAACAAGATCAATATATTGCTGCCTTTGGTGGGTTAACGTGTTTCACTTTCCATAAAGATGACACTGTTAGTGCATATCCTCTACAAATACCTATTGAAGCACAATTTGAACTTGAAGAACGTTTACTTCTCTTTTTTACAGGTTTTTCTAGAAGTGCAAGTAACATTTTAGCAGATCAACATGTTCGCTCTCAAAAGGGCGATAAAGAAATGATAGATAATCTTCACTATGTTAAAGATCTTGGCTATCGTAGCAAAGCTTGCCTTGAAGCAGGAGATATCAATGGTTTTGGAACAATTATGAATGAACATTGGCAACATAAAAAGCAACGTTCAGGTGGTATGTCAAACTCTCAAATAGATGAATGGTATCTATTAGGCATGAATAATGGAGCTATAGGTGGCAAACTTGTTGGGGCTGGAGGTGGAGGATTTCTTCTATTTGTTGCCGAGGATAAAGTACGATTATGCAAAGCTATGAGTCAAGCAGGATTATCTAGAGTCCGTTTTCAATTTGATTATGAAGGAACAAAGGTGGTATTATCCTAATGTTACCTGTAGTCATTCTTGCTGGTGGACTTGCTACTCGTATGCATCCACACACAAAAACATTACCCAAAGCACTTTTATCTATACATGGTCAGCCATTTATTGAACACCAACTATGTTTACTTGCTGAGAAGGGTATCCAAGATATCGTCTTGTGCCTAGGACACTTAGGGGAACAAGTTATAGAATATGTTGAAAAAAAAAATAAATATGGACTCAATATCCAATGGTCTATGGATGGGCCTCACCTATTAGGTACAGGGGGAGCTATTTATAATGCATTACCTTTACTCAGTGAACAGTTTATGGTCCTATATGGAGATAGTTATCTTGATATAGACTACAAAGTAATAGCTGATGCATACCAAAAAAGCTCTCAACCAGCCTTACTCACCATTTATAAAAATAACAATCAGTTTGATACAAGTAATATTCAATATGAAAATGGTTGTATCATAGACTATAATAAAACACATAAAACAGACAAAATGCAGTATATAGACTATGGATTATCATGTCTCCACAAAAAAATCTTTACTGATTGGAAGAATACTACATTTGATCTCTCTGATGTATATACATTTCTTGTAAAGAATCGAGCTATTGTTGGATATGAAGTTACACAACGCTTTTATGAAATAGGTTCTCCTCATGGACTAGCAGCGCTTGAAACATATCTTTCACAAAAAACATGTTTTATTTAGGATAAAGACCATGACAGCATACTATAAAAAAATAGTGAAACTCTTTCCATTACCTAATAATAGAAATGATCTTTTTTGTCTTTACCTTACTGCAGTTACATTAAGTTTATATATTATCCTTAGAGTATTTAAAGTACAGTCTTTTGAACTCAGTTCTTTTGTAGGACGTATTTATGGCTTGGCTATTTCTGAAGGTATAGATACCTGCAAAAGACAATCACTATATTTTATTTTATTACTTATCTTTACACTCTCATTTTCTGGTATTGTTTCAGTACTTTCTAATATTTTCTCTACCTTTTCTAAACGATTCACTCATGATGTCATTACCTTTGAAAAGGCTGCTCTAATTGGCATAGCCTCAATGATGTGTGTTACAGAAATCCTTTTTTTGATGTATCCATCCTATCGGCTACAATTTTATACATTTGTAGAACTCACATTATCTATCTGTGGGATCCTACTCATACGATGGTTTTTTGTATTAACACATCAAAAAAAACTTTCTACCTTGCTAACACTTAAACCCTCTGCGTTTGGATTTTATTTTCTATCACTAAGTGTCTATCTAACTATACAATTCCTCTTATTATCACATCATAAAATTAATACACCTGTATATATTCACTGGCCACTTCATACAACACCTTTTTTTATTCTAGGATGGCTTATATCTATCTTAGACAAAAAACATCTTTTTCTTAAGTGTGGTGCGCCATTACTAATACTTCCTATAGCCATTATTATTACAGGAGAAGCACAATATTTAATGCTCCTTAATGATTGGCAGGTTTGTTCAAAAATACTATTTCTCTATCTTTTAGTTCCTCTTCTTCTACTGTGTTATTGTATTTATCAACATACCACTATTCACAAGAAGTTGATTAGACAAAATACTCTTATGAAATATTGGTATTTCCCTATATGTCTTACTACTCTGACAGCCATGCTCTTTTGGCATTTTCAGTGGACATCAAGAGACTTACTACATCCTGCTAATAGTATTACACCTGCTCATGGTCTTATAGCTTTTGGACAAATTCCTTTTATTGATATCTGGCCTACAAGAGGACTTTGGGATTACTTCTTCCCAACACTATTTATGCTTTTTGGAGGACAAGAGCAGGCAACAAGTAGCTTTATCTGGAATGTAATGCCTAATAAAGTCATTGCTAACCTTATAATATATGCTGTTTTTACAAGATTTGTCCGTCCAGGGTATGCATTACTTTTAGTCTTATTATTATACCCATTTAGCCTATTTACCACTTATGATTCATTATACTATGCTATGGGTTTATTACCTGCACTCTTTCTACCTTGGGTTATAAAAAACTTCACTTTTAAACGTATTGTAACCTTATGGGCCATTACTGCATTCACATTTTTTTGGATGCCCTCAATAGGTAAAGCTACAATCCTTGGAACATGGATTGTACTTATTATAGCTTCTCTTCGTAGACCTCAACACATTATACGTATTGTTTTACCTTCATTTCTTCTTATCTTTGGTACATTAAGTATTATCTATGCTGTATTAGTAAGCCTCCATGGAGGAAATGTTTTTGATAATATTGAATGGATACGAGGATTTGCTTTATGTGAATTTATGAATCAAGGAAGGATAGCATTTGTTGACTCTATTACTCCATTGACTATATGGTATTATGTTGCACGACCTTTACTTCTTATTGGTATTTGTATCCTCTTTTCATGGAGGATTCTTTCACATCAACATATCAAGCCTAAGCAATGGATCATTCTTGGCATTTCTGTTTCTATGCTTTTCTTACTTACACGATCTTTAGGAAGACATACATTAGCCGCAGGCTATATGCCACTATATAGTTTTCTTATCCTTGGGCTTGTTCCTTTTTTAGCTCCTTGGAAAATACGCTTTTATCTACCTGCATGGATTCTTTTTCTTGGGATTATACTTAACATCTTTCAAGGAGAACGTACCACAGCTATACCAAATCATTTAGGCCTTCCTACAATGAATTGGAAAAAACCTGTACCTGAACGACTTACTTATACTGATACATTCAAACCATTGATAAATATATTATATTCGGAGCTTAGTGGGAATGAAACATTCTTAGATTTTCTGAATGGCCATGGCCTTTATGCTGCTTCAGGAAAAAGGAATCCTTTATACTTATCTATTCTATCCTTATATAACTCTGATAAAGGGCAAAAAAGCCTTGTAAAACAATTAGATCAATTATTTAAAAAAGGAGAACTTCCTTTAGTTATTATGGAAGGTCCTGCATCAGATAGTCGTATAGACTATCTCCCACTAAACTCACAACTGTATCGTGTTACAGAATTTACATACCAAAACTATGAACCTAGTGTAAATATAGGTGGATTTGAATTATGGGCTGCAAAAGATAGTTGCCTTTCAACAATGTTACCTGTTTGTGATACAGTCGATTATCTACATATACCTATTGTTAATGTTCATGACTATATTACACAAAACGCATCTATAACAGTTAGAGATAATGTATTAAAAATAGTTGGTGGTCCATATGATCCATTTGTATATAATCTTATGTCAGCAGCAAAAATACAGCCTATTTCTGTTTGTTTAAATAAGTGGTGTTTATTCTCTATTGATATAACAAATTCTCATATGGGTACGTTTCAACTCTTTTTTAACTTTGATGACAAAGGATATAACGAGAATAATTCTGTAACATTCCGAATTCCTGCTTTTGAAAAACCAATGACTTTCCAAGCAATGTTACCTATTCCTCATGATGCACAAACTTTAACAGATCTTCGTCTTGATTGTCCTGATAATACACATATGGAAGTTCACTCAATGAAAATTGCTATGTTAGATCGTCCAAATATACCACTTACTGTTTCTCAAATATTCGAAACAAGACAAATACCCTATTTGTGGGCTCAATATAATAAAAAACATGCAATAACAAATCAAAGACTCATAACATTAGCAAGAAATATTACATTACAAAAAAATATTACATATGATGTCCCATTACCAAAATATACAAGTGATTCTATAGCACAATATTTAGATTTCTCCATTACTTCTCCAGTAGGAGGAACTATAACCCTTTATATAAAAGATACTAATGATAATGTAGGACAGTTTTCGTTTAACCTAAAGGTAAGCAATAAACCTGTTGAATATCTTGTACGAATAAGTACACTTTATGCATGGATACATAAAAAAACACTGTCTATTAGTGTTAATACAGAAGTACCTATTACTATACATCATGTCGATGTACTTATGGCTGATTAGTACAATACACTTCTTTTTTCATAAAAAGTTGTTATACTTATAGCATACCTAAAGAACTACATAGTAGTAGGGTGACTATATAATAAA
Organism: Lawsonia intracellularis PHE/MN1-00; assembly: GCF_000055945.1. Classification (NCBI taxonomy): domain Bacteria; kingdom Pseudomonadati; phylum Thermodesulfobacteriota; class Desulfovibrionia; order Desulfovibrionales; family Desulfovibrionaceae; genus Lawsonia; species Lawsonia intracellularis. Next base: position 11,205 of record NC_008014.1, on the reverse strand, counting down.
TAGCAATAACTAATTGTTATGAATAATTGGAGAAAACGTAGCTCCAATTATAAGATTACAAAAAGCTAATGGTACAAATAATGGGAAATAGTTTGTTGACTCTTTTTTAAAATAAGGAGCAATTTCTTCAAAAATTTCACTTGGTGTATTTATATGTTCACGTTTAATAAACCAATCATATGACTGATTATATCTTTTTTTAAAAATACGCTTTGTGGAAATCATTCTTGCAAAAGAATATGCTAAACTTCCCTCACATGGTATCACTATAGAAAAAGAGCCAGATTGTTTATTACAAAGTCTATGTATTTCACGGATAGCTGCAGGGAGATTAGGTAAATGTTCAAGAACATGAATAGCAATAATTCGATCAAAATGTCCATCTTCAAAAGGCAACCTATCTTGGCAGTCTCCACATAAAACTTTTATCTGTGGATGAATATTACGAATCTTTTCAATAAAACTTTCACGTACATCTACTGCAACATAATTTTTTGTTTGTTCCTCAGAAAGATTTTCATAATACAAATGTTCCCCAATACCAGCCCCAATTTCAAGAGTATGACAAAAACCAGGGGTTGCAGCTTTAACTACATAACCATGATTAAATTTTTCTAGCATATTGTATTTTGAAGCAAGTAACTCTAACCAATAATGGTAAAAATCAAGGCTAATAGCTTCTTGTTCAGGTGTAAGAGGTGGAATTACTTTAGGCCATTTTTTTGATGTATTACTAGACATACATAACTTTCTATTCCAAATAAAAAACAACCCTTATTATTGGTTGTTCAATACCTAGATTTCTATCTAATTTTCTCTATTTCTAATTTTCTGAAAAAAACAAAACGCTAGCTTATAATTTTCATCTGAAAACAGATTTTATAGCGTCTACTTTCCTTAACCACTTTAATTAACTTAATCCTGATTTTGCAACAATTATCTATAGGTATAAAATAAATATCCTATCTTAATCAGAACCAATTACACTAAGTTAACAATATTATCTACAAATTTTTATAGCCTGTTGTAACACAGTAATTATACGTGGCACTGCAACTTCTGTTGTATAATGCAATAATACTTTTTTTCTTCCAGGTATTCCAAGTTGTTCACATAATTGTTTATTTTTTATCAATTGGATACATGCCTTTGACATGGCGCTACTATCCCCATAAGGAACAACAATCCCAGAGTTATTTGAAACAAATGAAGGAATTCCTCCTGCATCAGCAAAACAAATAATAGGATTCTGACATAATGCAGCCATAAGTGCTACAAGTGGAAAGGGATCTTCACGAGAAGGCAGTAAAAATACATCAGAAGCTTGAAAGTATGGTCCTGGATTTTCAACTTCATCTATAAAAATAAGATTATTATGGATATCTTTTTTTAACTGTTTGTATAAAGGAGAAGAGTGGAGAAGTGGTACTTCTTGTTTTCCTACCCAACAAAAAATAGGAAGCTCATGAGATGTATTTTTTAATGTAGTTATAGCTACTTCAATAAAGAGATCAAAACCTTTTCTCCAATCTCTGGTTCCACATCCCATAAAAAGACAACCATTTTGTGGAAGATTCAATGACTCACGTAATTGTTTCTTCTTTTTTTGAGATAGTGGATAGAGACGTGGCTCAAGAAACGCAGGTATTGTTATACAATCTTGTGGATTCACTCCATGAGTAGAAATAAGATTTTGTCGTACTGGTTCAGATGCTGTAATAAAATAACTTGAATATTTCAACATAGAAGCAATATTTTGCTCACCTGCAAAACGTTGAAGAGCTGCTTCAAGTTCATGAACAAATGAAACAATAGGAACATTCCATGAAGAAAGCATGTTATATACTTGAGCTGAAACAGCTGTATTACCTAAAATACAATCTGGAATCCCTCCACAAAAATCTTCTAGCTTTGATAACTGCAATGTATCTGCTGAACATAGCATCACAGGTACAGACTGCATATATTCATCTAATAAAACACCATCACCAAGTAAAAGAAGCCTACAATCTATATTTGTATTTCTTTTAATCCACTGTAATGTTTCAAGTAATAATCGTTGTGCACCAGCAAGAAATGCATCATGTCCTACTACTAATACTTTATGAGGATTGTTTTCTGCTGTAGAAGGAGGTACTGCAAAATTTTCCACAACACGTGACGTTGCATTAAGATATGCATACCCATAAGCTTTGTTTGGTTCAAGATGTGCTCCTTCTGCCCATTCATTCCAAGCATTAATAAATACAAAACGATTGTCTTTTTCATGTGTTGTGGAAGCAAATGTACATGCATCAGTTAACCATTGACGGTATGCTTGAGGTGTTGAGCATGCAAAAATACTTGAAAAATAAAGACGCCGAGGTGTATTATCCCACCCAGGAAAAACACAAGGATACAATGTATATTTTGTAGTATAATCTTTTACAACAGCCTCAGCAAACATACTATAGTGTCGTATTCTTCCTTTAAAACGTTTATGAAGACCCTTTAACCCAATATCAATAGGAAAATTCCAAGATGGTAAATGGGGAGGAAATTGCACAGCAGCATCAAAGTCATAGTCTTGTGGGTCTATGTTTCGAAAGCTTTGTACAAGCATAAGATAGGGCTTTTCTTCGCCATGCTCTTTACATACAGCTTCCCAACGTTTTACAGTTGCCTTAAGATCTGGAAGCAATGATGCATGATATAGTTGTAATACAGGTCGATTGTTAATACGGATATATCGAGGATCTTTAAAATATCTTAACAAATCTTTCATGAACGCAATATCATCTTCTGGTGAATGTGTTTGAGCAATTAATACTTTTTGATCTTCACCATCCCAACGTCTTGTCCAATTTTCATTAGCCCAATTCAGACAAAAGGGGATATCCAATTCTGAATGCTTAAGGAGCATATCTACAGGCTTTTCCATTAATCGCTTACCAGCAAACCAGTAATGATGAAAACAAAATCCGTAAATACCATGTTGTTTTGCCATTGCTACTTGTTTACGTAGCACTTCTATATTTGAAAGGTCATAGAAACCTATGTCAGGATGAGGATAATTAGGTTGAATATGCCCTTCAAACATAGGTTTTGAACGACAGACATTTGTCCATTCTGTAAATCCTTTTCCCCACCATTCATCATTTTCAGGAAATTGATGAAATTGGGGTAAATAGTAAGCAATAAGCTTGATATCTGTAGTAACTTTTGGATCTATAGGATATGGAGGTTCATAAGGAATCGTAGGTAAGAAATAAGAAACAGCATAACTTGGTAGAAATTTACGAAAATATTGTCTAGTTTTTATAGCTGCTGCTTGGAACCCATATTTTTTATATATAATAAAAAATTTTTTTATAAGACGTATATACTTCATATATGTTTTTTCCAATAAAAAAATTTTATTCTAACTACAAAACAATTAAAATTATTTAGTAATAGATAATTTTCATAAAGAAAAGTTGTAGTTTAAAGCATATAACCATACCTTACTACATACTATAACGTTTTCTAAAACGTTGGAGTATTGGCTTTAACCAAGAAATAAATGGAGAATGTACAGACCAGGTTTTTACCATATATAGAAAAGGTATTATATACCTATGGATCTGATATGGATATTGTTTAAACGCTTGTTTTGTCATATTCCAACACACAGATAGATAGAATGGCATCCAACATTTTTTAAAAAGCTGATCATTTTGTGTATTATAACTTGATGGATGAATACGCCAAAGGGTAAGGGGTTTAGGAGAATAAGCAAAGGTTGAACCAATAGAAAGTTGAGACCAGAGCCAATAATCTAACCAAGATGGTCGTGGTGGTGTAAAAGTACATTGAAGTAGAGGTGCTTTTTTTAGAAGAACACAAGAGAAGGTAGGAATTAAATTAGTTGTGGTTAGATAACATGTAAATAAAGAAAAAGGTGGGGTAAGTTGAGACATTGTTTCATGAATAAGTGATAAATATCCATGAACATCTCTAGATACAGATGTCACATCGCCAATGGGTTTACACTGGTTAAAAACAACATCTGCTTGTGTTTTATTCATTACAACTAATCGCTCTTGAAGACTATCTGGTGTCCACATATCATCAGATTCAAGAAAAGCTATATAGTCATATTGTGCATGAAGGATACCAAGATAGACCGTTGTTGGCAGTCCATAATTCTTACCATCTGGATGTTGTATAAGATGAATTCGTGAGTCTTTTTCAGTATATTGTTTTATAATCTCAAGAGACGTATCCGTAGAGCCGTCGTCTACAATAATGAGTTCCCAATATGGATAGGTTTGAGCAATAACAGATTCAATAGTGTCAGCTAGATACGCTGCATAGTTATAGCTTGTAGTGATAATAGATACGTATTGAGTCATGAATAATGAATATACTCAAATAATGTCAAAGAGATAGGCTACTGTCCTTTCGTATACATGTTAGTTTGTTCACCATATAGAAGATATTCTTTGTTGTCATCTATTATTTCTTATAAGAAACTATCCATCTTTCATGATAGGGACATCGTTACTTTAAAAGAAGACAAATAAATCTCTCTTCAAATACGTTAAAGGACGTCTGCAAAGTGTGGGCGAAGTCTTTTAAATGTATATATACCAATAAGAAAGAGTATAGCTAACCAAAGCCCAAAAAATATATGCTCTTCTAGTGGACGTTCCCAAATCCATTGTTGTTCAAGAAACGTATCTCTATAACCTTGAACTATATAGTAAGCAGGATTAACAAGAAAGATCCAATGCCAAGAAGAGGGCAACATAGAAGCATGCCACAGAATAGGTGTTCCCCAAAATCCAAGGTTGATAATAATACTTAGCAAATTGAGAATATCTGGAATAAAAACAGAAATAGCAGAAGTAAATAGTGCTACACCTAAAAGCAATAGATAGAGAAAAAAAAGATATACAGGGAATTGCAACCAATAAAGAGATGGGCTTATATTATAATAAAATAAAAGGATAAGTAAAAAAAGAACAAGCACACAGTGGATGATACCAGAAGCAGCTAAACGAATAATAGGAAGAATAGCCAGACGAAATCTGCCAACTTTCCGCACAAGGAAGGAATAAGAGGTAACAGAACTAGCACCAACTGTTAGTCCATCAGCAATATAAAGCCAAGGGACCATCCCACAGGCTAGCCATACAACAAAAGGGACACCACTTACATCAATAGGAGGAACTCTAAAGCCTACTTGAAATACAATAGCTAAAACAGAAAGTGTTACCAATGGTCCTAAAAATGCCCAAATAAAGCCAAGGTAAGAGGAAAGATAATTTTGTGTAAAATCTCCTATAACAAGTCTTAAGACATTTCTACGTTGATGCCAGAGGTAATAAAAAATATTTACCATAAATTCCACCTGATAAAAAGGTTCTACTTAGACATATCAACTCTACTCATTGTCTTTCTGATAAAAAAGATTATCTAGCTTTATTTTCATACAGATATTAGTCATTAGATATAGTTCTATTCTAAACATGGTCCTATTACCATGCCTTCCATTACAATATTCATTCTTTATAACAAAAGAAGACTATGTTATAGAAGCAACATAATCTGCCCAAGATTGAGCTATTTTATCTTTGTGTGAAAGATTTGGATGCTGTACAGGCCAATCAATACCAATGTCTGGATCATTCCAGCAAATACAGCTTTCATCTTGTGGATAATAGTATTCCGTACATTTATAGTGAAAATGGGCACGTTCTGAAAGAACACAGAAACCATGAGCTAAGCCTGGTGGAATCCACATTTGATAATGATTCTTCTCTGAAAGAATCACACCAAACCATGATCCAAAGGTAGGAGAATTTATACGAAGATCTACAGCAACGTCAAAAACTTCTCCTAATGAGACACTTACAAGTTTCCCTTGAGGATACTGTTGTTGAAAGTGAAGACCTCTAAGTGTATGAAGCGTTGAAGAAGAATGATTGTCCTGAACAAAGGGTAGTTGTAGTCCAATTTCAATATAGCGTTGTTTATTCCATGTCTCTAGAAAGTATCCTCGGCTGTCTTCCCATACTTTTGGTTTAATCAGTAATACGCCTTCTAAAGACGTCTTTTCCACTTCCATTATAGATTCTCCATTAGCTCTTATAAAGACAACTAAAAAAATAAGATTAAACAATAGTATTTAATATAGTTTCAACTAGTTATCTGATTCAATATAAAAGAGCAAGCCATCTATCCACTATTTTTACTAGGCTTAATATCTATTAGCTGGATAGATCAGGAGGTTCTAGTATAATAGAAGCATTCTGAAAAAAGAAGACGTTTTAAAAATATAAACAAAAAACTACACGTTAATAATTAAAGTTATAAAGAAAGATATTGTTGTTTTGCAATATCATCATAAAGAAGCATAAGAGAAGCAATCATTTGTTGTATAGAGTAAAATTTTCGAACACGTTCTCTAGCAGCTTGACTGAACTGTTTTACCATTTTGGGAGAATTCATTAAACAAATTAAGGCCTTAGATGCTTCATAGGCATTATTGTAAGGATAGAGGAATCCTGTTTCTTCATGTTCTACAGCATCACAATTACCTTTAACATCTGAAGCAACCACAGGTAAACCATAAGACATAGCTTCTAACACACCTAATGGCATACCTTCCCAGCATGACGTACTTAAATATACATTTGCTTTTTGCAGATAGGGAGCTGAAGAGAGTACATTCCCTGTAAAGATAACATATTGTGAAAGATCCTCTGATTTTAATCGTTCTTCAAGTACTTTCCTCTCAGGTCCATCACCAATTAACACTAGTTGGACTTGATGTATTTGTTGTTCTTCTTTTAATCTATGTAGAATAGGAATGACAAATTCTGTATTTTTATATTTATCAAACCGTGTAATAGAAATAATTTGAAAACGCTCATGTTTTTCCTCTGTATCTATTTTTTCAGGAAAAACAACACCATTTGGAATATAAGTAAGCCGTTCTGTGGGAATTAATTTTTCTTGTAACACATATTCCTGTTCACTTGGCGAAACAACAATAGCACGTTGTGTAACATTACCCATAAGCTGTTCATAGAGTCTATAAAGTTTAGACTTTACTGCTGAATATGAGTTTATATTTGAACCATGATACGTATGCACACAAGGAATATTTGTTAATACATGTAATAAGCGAGAATAAACACCTGCACCTTTACCGTGGGAATGAATAAGATCTATTGCATTTTTTTTGATGAATTGTCTAAGATCCCATAGGGTTTTTACTGAAAACTTTCTATGAGGAATAAAACAAATGCCATTTATTCCTAATAGATTTTTATATCGTTCAGCATATGGTCTATCTAAAGGACAAGCAACAAAATTGTTCCACTGTCCTGGACTGTGTCGTAAAATCTGATAGACATGCTCTGGTCCACCACCAAAGTCAGCTCTTGATGTTATATGAAGCACATGTAATTTTCGTGGCGACATAACTCATCCTCCTCCAGAGGAGTTCTATCCAATAATTATTACAGCAGTGAATAGAATATATTTTATATTTATTGTTATTTCATATGGATAATAAACTTACAATGTCGTATTAGAATCATATGCTTTATATAATCATTTATCATTAATCAGCAACTCTAACTTTTAAGTCATCTTTAGAGTCCTCTCATATAAGCTATAGCTTCAGGAATATGAATCACACAACCATAGGTACTTGCCGACCATTTTTGTGTTAGTTCTTCTTTCCCAGGGATAACAGGATATGTTCTTAATCTTTCACTATACACAAATTCTCCTGTTTTTTTACCGTGTAATTCTTTTGCAATAAGCAACATAGATTCACCTATCCCAGATATGGATAAGCCATCAATAGTTACAAATTGTAAACGTGGATATGTTTCATTTACCATCTGTTGTAACAATTTTTTGGTATGTTTTTGACCTAAATAAGTATCTAACTGAGCTGAAATGCAAAGAACTGTAGGAGTTTCAAGCGTTACATGATTAAAGGTTTGACGTTGAAGTGTCTTATATAATTCATCAATATCTTTATACCATTGTTCTACATCTTTTTTGGACCACAAAGGAGACGAATTTTCTCCTGTAGGAAGTGGTGCAATGGGTTGAAATAGTGTAGGATAATTTAATAATCCATATATTTTTCTTCCTCCAATACCAAAAAGGTATATTTCATTGATATAGTCGTAGATTCCTTTAGCAACTTGTTGTTGTACTTCATATATGAAATGTACTCTTGAAGATAATGTACCTCCAGCACTCATAAATTGAGGATCACCATATCGAACAGAAACACCAAAGTTATGTTGTTTGGCCTCAAGACAGCTTTTTTTTACCTCTGGGAATATGCTCCGAACACCTTGTATTTCTGTAAGAATATTTGGTACTTCTTGATTCATATAAGAACAAAGAATTTCTAAATTCTCTAGTGTATGTTTATCTGTGTGATCTGGTTCTCCTTTTGTATTTAGAAGGGTATGATGAGAAGAAATCCAACCACGAAAACCAGAGTCAAAGAAAAATCCTTCATCTTCTAGCTGTGCATGAGTCAATATTTTCATAATTCAATCCTTCTATTATGTTAGAAATAAAGAAAGATCCTATATAAAATAGAGACATAAAAATTTGAAGTATAATCAATAAAATAGATAGATTATTTTTACTTGTTTTAACCTATATATATATATATACTGGCTACTCACTACAACATAAGGCAGCTCTTTCCTTAAGAGCCATCTGTAGGAGAGTACATTGGAACATACTTTTGGCGATATTGGTTGGAATAAAACAGTCTGGAATAATAAAGAATGGTCTGAAGAAGGCGAGGAGTGGTCTAAAAAGTGGGGTTCCTCAGAATCTCAATGGATTACAACTATTTTACCACGTATTCACCCTTTTTCCCCTGAAAAAATAGCCTTAAAACAATCTCTTCACTCTAATCAGCTCCCAAAATTTCTTTTTTCTTTTATCCCTAAAAATAGTATTTTAGAAATTGCACCAGGATTTGGACGCTGGACAAAATTTCTTCTATCTTATCCTTATAGAAGTTATTGTGGTATAGATTTAGCTTCTCCTTGCATAGCTCATTGTAAAAAAAATTTATATGGTATAAAAATTGTAAATTTTTTGTAAACGATGGGTTATCTCTTCAAGCAGCTGCTTACCAAAAATATGACTTTATTTTTTCTTTTGATTCTCTTGTCCATGTAGATCTTGATGTTCTTAATGCATATATCCAACAAATACTTACACAGTTACTTACATCTAATGGTGTATGTTTTATACACCATTCAAATTTTAAAATGACTCTTGCAGACTCGCTGGCTACTTTAGAGGAGAATCCACATTATAGAAACCCAAATGTTTCTGCTGCTGATGTTGCTTATTTAATTAAGCAATATGGAGGAAAAATTATTTGTCAAGAAATCATCACATGGGGAAGAAGTCCAATAGCAGATTGTTTCACATTATTTTCACATAAGGCTTCACCATACAATGAAAAAGGACAATTTTATAATCTAGACTTTAATAGTGAAGCTGCATATTCTCAAAAAATATTGAATAATTATTGCAACATAGTTAAATAGTTATAATATATATTATGTTTTTATTTTTCAAATAGAATACCAGCAGGCTGCATTAATTGTGCAGCTTCATTATATTGCATAGTTGTCTCAACAGACTCATGACCTGCAAGAGCTTTAATGCTCTCAAGACTAGCACCCTTATGAGCAAGTTGGGTAAAGCAACTATGACGGAACCAATGTGGAGAAACGTCCGTTCTACCTAACAGTCTCTTGCACCATTTTTTTACTAATACATAGAGTCCATGCCGACTAATATGTTCATTAGGTCTCCGTAAATGAGCAAAGAGGGGTTTTGAGTTACTTGCTAATCCTAATTCAATGCCCAATAGTTTGCCATACTCTTGAATAACTGTAAGTGCTTGTATAGGTAAATACACTCTACGTCTTTTACTTCCTTTCCCAAATACATCCAAATACCATCTTGATTGCCATGTTACTATATGACTCCATTTTAAACGTACAGCTTCTTCTGCACGAATTCCTGTAAGAAACAACACTTGCATTAATGCTTGATCACGTAATGATGCGCCTTGTTCTATCATCCCGTCAAAAAGACGTTGTAACTCTGATTCACTTAAACTATGAGATAGATGTCCTGGTAAATTTTGTTTAGTATCATTACGCCTTTTCTTTAAAAAGGCAGTGGGATTCAATGTTAAAATACCTGCATCTACTAAATGACGAAAAAAACTTTTTAATGCGCCTATAATAGTATTAATTGTAGCAGGCTTTGATCCATTAAGTTGTCTGTAACGAATAAATGCGTCTACATCTTGTGAAGTAATATGATGAAAGTCTTTTTGGACATAATTTATAAGATCAGTAATATACCGTGCATATAATTCCATAGTAGCAAAAGAATCATCATAGACTGCATGTAAAAAGAATAAAATAACACGCTCATTAGGTAATAAGTCTTCTTGAATGTTAATATAATCAATAACACGTTCATATTGTCGACTAGATCTGAAATGTACTAATATTCTTTTTATACTAAGAGGACTCCAAGTTTGTTCCACTTCTTGTAAGGTATGTAACAAAGGTACATCTGATGAAATCTGCCCAATAAGCTTTCCTTGTGTATCTGAAGAAAAATAATTTTTCATACGTTCTCTATACTGCAATATTACCTATTTTTACTATCTTACTTACTAAAAATGCTAAAAAAATATAGAACTCTTTCAACAGAAAACATTATCTACAATATATCTATTAGACAAACAATATATTCTATTACATATGTTATCCAAAACTGGATATGAGTAAAGTTTCTAGTTGTAAAACAAAATAGCTTCATATTTTGGGTATAAGCCTTTTTTTTTCTTCACAGGTGTTTTTACCTGTATTGTATAAAAAAATGCTTTATACGTCTTTTTTGAAGTACATTTTTTCTTATAAAAAATTCTCTTTAATTCCAAGCCATTACTGACAATCTGAATAATATCTACTGTTCTTTACCTCCTCTAGTTAACTTAATCAGGATTAAGTTAACTAGAGGAGGTAAACTAACAATCTATTAAAGACATGTTGTTATATATAAAAATATATTGACAATTAATCAATATTTCCCATAAGTTACCCCACTTAGTATAAATAATAAGATAAGTAGAAAACAATATAACTAAGATAT